>JAJXVP010000182.1 GCA_021782055.1 bacterium
ACGTCAATAACTCTTTTTGATTTTCGCCATAGCGGCCTTCAACGACATCCCTATGAAGAATTTCAAGAGCTTTTTGGCTTTTAAGCGCATGGTCGGGGTGTTCACCCTGCACACGAGCTGCTTCATCGAGGGCGTCAAGCACCTGTTGGGCAGTTTCACCGGTCTCCCACCCTTGGACGAGACGGCTAAGAATCCAGGTCGTTTCTTCATGAATCGAGCCCGAGCCGAGGGTTCTAGAGCCAGTTTGTTGACAGCCGCAAGAACGGCGCAGAACGGGGGTAGTTGTCAAAAGAATGTTATCAGTCGGGACATGCCCCGACCAGGATTGGTCTAGCAGGTCAAACGCTGTCAAAACCTGTTGATAAACAGGCTGATGCACGGTCGACAAGGGCGGGTCACTAAAAACCGTCGCACTGATATTGTCAAACCCAATCACACTCACATCTTCTGGCACACGGTAGCCACGTTTCTTTAAGGCTCGGATGGCTTCTAACGCCATGTCGTCATTGGCGGCTACGACGGCATCGAAAGAGGCGTGTCGTTTGTCGATAAGCAACTCAATCGCGGCTTCTCCGGCTTCGGGCATAAAACTGCCGTTGTAAAACAACTTGGGATCAGGAAGCATTCCGTGGCGCTTTAAAACCGCATGGTAAACCTCAAGACGTTCCTGGGCTTCGGCGTTGGTTTCAGGACCGCTGATAAATGCCAAACGACGCCGTCCATGGTCACGGATGAGGTGATCGATGAGCTCGCTGAGACCTTTGCGGTTGTCGACCAGCACAGAAGGGTAGCCTTGTAGGGGCATGCCAATACCCACCAGCGGCGCCGGTGAAAATTCTTCATAGAAGCGGCGAAAATCTTCTTCGTGTATAAAGTTGGCTAGGTTTCCTGCCGCAATCACCACGCCGTCGACACGATTGGCCTTGAGCGTATCATAGACGACATTGTACTGATGAAGACTTCCATGAGGGGCCTGGATGGATTGCCCGGGGCAAATGACAAGGTTGATATCAAGACGGCGAGAGGCTTCCATGGCTCCCGCACAGAGGGTATTGGCATACCCATTTTCAATATCGGAAACCAGTAAAGCGGCCGTCTTTCGTGCTGACATCGTTAAATTCCTTTAGGTCATGTTAGAGGTTTTTTTTCTGACTTGTAAAGGAATATCGTGCGTAAACTCTGGCAAAAAGACCGAAAAAAAGCTATAAGAGGGCATCATGGTCGTTCAAAAATACGGTGGCAGTTCTGTTGAAGACGCCGCCAAAATGCGCGAAGTCGCGCAAATCGCCCTCGCGCACCGCCGTGACGGTAAGATTGCTGTCGTTCTGTCGGCAATGCGAGGCTGTACAGACCTCCTCTTAATTGCCGCCAAAGACGCTGAAGCGGGCAACAGTACCTATAAAACAGCCCTGGAAGCCCTTGAACGCCGGCACTTCGAAGCCGCAGACGCGCTAACACAAGGCGCTGTTCGCGAGGCTCTGCGAAACGCCCTCAACGAGGTTTTTGCCGACCTTCGCGATATTCTGCATGGGGTGGAACTTGTCAAAGAATGTTCCAAACGGACCCTGGACCTGGTGGCCGGGTTTGGAGAACGTCTAAGCTGTTTGCTAATGACCGGACATTTTCAGGCTTTGGGTGTCGAGGCAGAATACATTGACGCCAGCAAGCATTTTATCCGCACCAATGATGAACACGGCAATGCCCAGGTTGACTTTACAGTAACGTATGAACAGGTTCAGGAGCGATTGAAAGACCTCAAAGGTGTTGCTGTGATTACCGGTTTTATCGCTTCGACGGCGGACGGCAGACCAACTACCTTGGGGCGCAACGGCAGTGATTTTACCGCCTCGTTAGTGGGGGCTGCGATTCGCGCCGACGCGGTCGAAATCTGGAAGGATGTGGACGGCGTGCTGACCGCCGACCCTCGTTTTGTCCATGGGGTCGAGGTTCTTAAAGAAATCTCGATGGAAGAAGCCATGGAGTTGTCCTATTTCGGTGCCAAGGTGATACACCCCTCCACGATGGGCCCCTTGTTGGATCGCGGCATTCCTCTGCGCATCAAAAATACCCTGAAGCCCGAGGTGCCGGGAACTCTGATCACACAGAATCCCGAACCACACAACCGCCCCATTACCGGAATCGCCAGCATAAGCGAAGCCGCCCTCATCAATATCGAAGGGAGTGGGATGATTGGCATCCCTGGCTTTGCCGCTCGGGTGTTTACGGCGCTTTCTCGGGTCAAGGTCAATGTGATTATGATTTCGCAGGCCTCGTCTGAACACTCCATTTGCATTGTGACCCGAAAGGCAGAAGCTAAAGACGCCCTCAAAGCTTTGAGGGACGAGCTTAAGCCAGAACGGGAAGCGCGTCAGATCAAGGACTGTGAGCTGATTGTCGATCTTGAGATCATCGCTGTGATCGGCGAGAACATGCGGGGCAAACCGGGCATTACCGGCCGTCTCTTTCATGCTCTAGGGCAAGAAAACATCAATGTTCTCGCGATTGCCCAGGGGTCGTCCGAACGCAATATCTCGTTTGTTATTGAAAGCAAGGACCGAGAACGGGCCTTGAATACCGTTCATCGGGCGTTCCTCGGTTGAACCGGACATTCCTTGGTTGAAGGAGAAAGTTCATGAAATTTATAAGTACGCGCAACTCCTCTTTAAGGGTCAATTTTGAAGAAGCGCTGTTTCAGGGGCTTGCCAGCGACGGCGGCCTGTTTATCCCCGAAGAAGACCTGCACCTGCAACAGCATTTTCGTGCGATGGACAAAAAAACCTCGTTTCAAGAAATCGCCTCGCTGATTGCGGCCTATCTGATGAAAGGCGAAATCGACGCCGGCGGTATTCAACGCATCGTTCGTGCGGCCTTTCCCTTTGAACCCAAGCTGGTTCAGATGGAGAACGGTTTGTCGATCCTAGAGCTGTTCCACGGCCCCTCAAGCGCGTTTAAAGATTTTGGCGCCAGCTTTTTGGCGGCTACGATGGAAGAATACTTGCAAAACTCTCAGCGTCGCGCCGTGATTCTGACCGCAACCAGCGGCGACACGGGTAGTGCCGTGGCGCAAGCGTTTCACAACCGACGCAATGTTGATGTGGTTATTTTATACCCTTCGGGTCGGGTAAGCCCCTTGCAGGAAAAACAACTCACGACTTTGGGTGGCAATGTCCTGGCCTTAGAGGTTAAAGGTTCGTTTGATGACTGTCAGCGGTTAGTCAAAGAGGCTTTTGTTGACCCCGTGCTAAAAAAAGCCCTGCCTTTGACTAGTGCCAACTCCATTAGTTTGGGGCGCTTAATTCCACAGTCCTTTTACTATGTTTGGGCGTTTGCTCAGCTAAAAGACAGTCTCGAGGAAGAGTTGTTTTTCTGCGTACCTAGTGGGAATTTTGGCAATTTGACGGCAGGCGTGTATGCCTGGAAATGGGGCCTGCCCGTGACGGGCTTTGTCGCGGCCACCAACGCCAACGACGTCGTTCCCCAGTACCTGGAAAGCGGCCTTTATCAACCTCGCCCATCAGTACTTACCTATTCTAACGCCATGGACGTGGGTTCTCCTTCAAACTTTGAACGTCTAGAGGCAGTTTTTCAAAAAAACTGGAACCTGATGCGGGCGATGATTTTTGGACAAACGGTCACCGACGCCGAGACCTTGTCGACCATCCGCGAAGTCTACCAGGACCACCACATGTTTTTGTGCCCTCACACCGCCGTAGGTTATCAAGCCGCCCAGCGGTTCCGTGTCGAAAACCGCTTGGATCACGCTCAGCTGTGCGTCTTGGCTACCGCGCACCCGGCGAAGTTCTTAGATATCGTTGAACGCGCTACGGGAAAAACTCCCGACCTGCCCCCAGGCCTAGCGGCCGCCGCGGCAAAGCCAAAGCAGGCCATTCTCGTGGAACCTCAGCTCGAAACCATTTCGCGCCTCCTCTTGGAACGGCTGGCCTGATGTGCTACCGTTGAACGATGCAGGGCGCTTTTCAAAAAGGAGATACGACGTGAAGCAATTCTGGGGCGGTCTAGCCGTTGCGATCCTGAGTATGATGGTGTCTTGTGCACCGTCGGAACATCTCTACCCAATTTTTGACAAAGGACACAGCGGTTACGCTGATAGTAGTGGAAAAATCATCATCCCGGCCATCTATGACACTTGCGGCGCCTTTTCAGAAGGTTTAGCGCCGGTCGTTAAGGACGGTAAAACTGGTTACATTGATCAAACCGGTAAGCTGGTCATACCTGCGCAGTACGAAAACGGTGGGCGGTTCAGCGAAGGTTTGGCCTACGTGATGAAGGGCGGAAAGGTTGGATTTATCGACAAAGCCGGGCAGGTAGTCATCAACTTTCAATGGGATTACGCCCGTGACTTTCATCATGGCTTGGCAGTGGTCGTGCAGGGTGGCAAGTTTGGGTTCATCAATAAAAAAGGTACCGTAGTTGTTGCGCCCCAGTATGATTTTGCCGGGCAGTTTTCTGAGGGCTTGGCGATGGTCGACCTCAACAGCAAGTATGGTTACATTCACCCCGATGGCTCTGTGGCAATACCTTTAAAGTACGACTCCGCCAGTTCTTTTGAGAACGGCCTTGCGCTTGTTGGCGAGGGTGACAAAATGTTTTTCATCGATAAAAATCAGAACAAGCCCTTTACCCCCAATTTTACCAACGCCGAACCTTTTTCGGATGGGTTGGCCCTGGTTTGGGTGGGCAACAAAGTGGGTTTTATCGACACCAAAGGAAACACCGTCATCCCGCCCGAATTTGATTATGCCCGTAGCTTTTCCGAAGGGTTAGCCGTGGTGCTCGAAAACGGCAAAGTCGGGTATATCGACAAGTCTGGCAAGTTGGTGATTCCCGCCCAGTTTGATAATGCTTCGGACTTTCATCAAGGTTTGGCATACGTCGCCGACGGTGACATGATCAGCTATATCAACACCAAAGGTGAAAAGGTCTGGAGTAATTCGCAAGCCGAGGCCCCGAGCTTCGAGGCCCCTACAGGCCCCGATACCCCCCCAACGGTGAGTACTCAGCCCTGATGGACCGACTTGTTCTTAGACAACCGGATGATTTTCATGTTCACCTTCGGCAAGGTTCTGCCAGCGCCGACTGGGCCCGTGACGCCCAGAAAGCCGGGTTTGCCCGCGTGCTGGTCATGCCCAACACAGTCCCGCCGGTGGTTGACGCTGACTCGTTGACGCAGTATCGGCACAGTTTGGCGGCCGCCGCACCCGGTCTTGGGCTTTTGATGACCTTTAAGATTATGACAGGCCTGACGGCCGAGACGTTAACGTCATTAAAAGCCGCCGGTGCCGTGGCGGGAAAACTCTACCCCGAAGGGGTGACAACGAACTCGCACGATGGCGTGCGCCAGCTAAAAGACGCCTACCCGGTGTTTGAAGTGATGCAGGAACTCGACCTGGTCCTGTGCCTCCACGGCGAAGACCCGGGGGCTTTCACGTTCGATCGTGAGGCTGTATTTCTGAAAGATTTTCGGGCTTTGCGCCGGGCTTTTCCTCGATTGCGGATGATTCTGGAGCATATTTCTACCCGTGAAGGGCTTGAAGCTGTTCGCGAGGCCGGGGAGCGAACTGCGGGCACGCTCACCGCTCATCATCTGCTGTATACCTTCGATGACCTGGCCGGAGGCGCTTTACGGCCGCATTTGTTTTGCAAGCCGCTTTTAAAACGATCAGAGGACCGAACCGCCTTGCAAGCCGCCGCCG
>JAJXVP010000183.1 GCA_021782055.1 bacterium
ACGTCAATAACTCTTTTTGATTTTCGCCATAGCGGCCTTCAACGACATCCCTATGAAGAATTTCAAGAGCTTTTTGGCTTTTAAGCGCATGGTCGGGGTGTTCACCCTGCACACGAGCTGCTTCATCTAGGGCGTCAAGCACCTGTTGGGCAGTTTCACCGGTCTCCCACCCTTGGACGAGACGGCTAAGAATCCAGGTCGTTTCTTCATGAATCGAGCCCGAGCCGAGGGTTCTGGAGCCAGTTTGTTGACAGCCACACGAGCGGCGCAGAATAGGGGTAGTTGTCAAAAGAATGTTATCAGTCGGGACATGCCCCGACCAGGATTGGTCTAGCAGGTCAAACGCTGTCAAAACCTGTTGGTAAACAGGCTGATGCACGGTCGACAAGGGCGGGTCACTAAAAACCGTCGCACTAATGTTGTCAAACCCAATCACACTCACATCTTCTGGCACACGGTAACCACGTTTCTTTAAGGCTCGGATGGCTTCTAACGCCATGTCGTCATTGGCGGCTACGACGGCATCGAAAGAGGCGTGTCGTTTGTCGATAAGCAACTCAATGGCAGCTTCTCCGGCTTCGGGCATAAAACTGCCGTTGTAAAACAACTTGGGATCAGGAATCATTCCATGGCGTTTTAAAACCGCATGGTAAACCTCAAGGCGCTCCTGGGCTTCGGCGTTGGTTTCAGGACCGCTGATAAACGCCAAACGACGCCGTCCATGGTCACGGATGAGGTGATCAATGAGCTCGCTAAGGCCTTTGCGGTTGTCTACCAGCACAGAAGGGTAGCCTTGTAAGGGCATGCCTATGCCCACTAGTGGCGCCGGTGAAAATTCTTCATAAAAGCGGCGAAAATCTTCTTCGTGGATAAAGTTGGCCAGGTTGCCAGCCGCAATCACTACGCCGTCGACGCGGTTCGCCTTGAGTGTATCGTAAACGACATTGTACTGGTGAAGACTTCCATGGGGCGCCTGAATGGATTGCCCGGGGCAAATGACAAGGTTGATATCAAGACGGCGAGAGGCTTCCATGGCTCCCGCACAGAGGGTATTGGCATACCCGTTTTCTATATCGGAAACCAGTAAAGCGGCCGTCTTTCGTGCTGACATCGTTAAATTCCTTTAGGTCATGTTAGAGGTTTTTTTTCGGACTTGTAAAGGAATATCTCGCGTAAACTCTGGCAAAAAGACCGAAAAAAAGCTATAAGGGGGCATCATGGTCGTTCAAAAATACGGTGGCAGTTCTGTTGAAGACGCCTCCAAAATGCGCGAAGTCGCGCAAATCGCCCTCGCACACCGCCGCGACGGTAAGATTGCTGTCGTCCTGTCGGCGATGCGAGGTTGCACAGACCTCCTCTTAATTGCCGCCAAAGACGCTGAAGCGGGCAACAGTACTTATAAAACAGCCCTAGAAACCCTCGAGCGCCGCCACTTCGAAGCGGCAGATGCGCTTGCGCAAGGCTCCGTTCGCGAAGCTTTGCAAACCGCCCTCAACGAGGTTTTTGCGGACCTTCGCGATATTCTGCATGGCGTGGAACTTGTCAAAGAATGTTCCAAACGGACGCTGGACTTAGTGGCCGGCTTTGGCGAGCGCCTGAGCTGTTTGGTGATGGCCGGGCATTTTCAGGCTTTGGGTGTCGAGGCGGAATACATTGACGCCAGCAAGCATTTTATCCGCACCAATGATGAACACGGCAATGCCCAGGTTGACTTCGCCGTAACGTATGAACAGGTTCAGGAGCGATTGAAAGACCTCAAAGGTGTTGCTGTGATTACCGGTTTTATCGCTTCGACGGCGGACGGCAGACCAACTACCTTGGGGCGCAACGGCAGTGATTTTACCGCCTCGTTAGTGGGTGCCGCGATTCGCGCCGATGCGGTCGAAATCTGGAAGGATGTGGACGGTGTGCTGACCGCCGACCCTCGTTTTGTCCACGGAGTCGAGGTTCTTAAAGAGATCTCGATGGAAGAAGCCATGGAGTTGTCCTATTTCGGTGCCAAGGTGATACACCCCTCCACAATGGGCCCCCTGTTGGACCGCGGCATTCCTCTGCGCATCAAAAATACCCTGAGGCCAGAGGTGCCGGGAACTTTGATCACCCAGAATCCTGAACCGCACAACCGCCCCATTACCGGAATCGCCAGCATAAGCGAAGCCGCTCTCATCAATATCGAAGGGAGCGGGATGATCGGCATCCCTGGGTTTGCCGCTCGGGTGTTTACGGCACTTTCTCGGGTTAAGGTCAACGTGATCATGATTTCGCAGGCCTCGTCCGAGCACTCGATTTGCATTGTGACCCGCAAGGCAGAAGCCAAAGAAGCCCTCAAAGCTTTGAGGGACGAGCTTAAGCCAGAACGGGAAGCGCGTCAGATCAAGGACTGTGAGCTGATTGTCGATCTTGAGATCATCGCCGTCATCGGCGAGAACATGCGGGGCAAGCCGGGCATAACCGGCCGGCTCTTTCATGCTCTTGGGCAAGAAAACATCAATGTTCTCGCGATTGCACAGGGGTCGTCCGAACGCAATATCTCGTTTGTTATCGAAAGCAAGGACCGAGAGCGGGCCTTGAACACTGTTCACCGGGCATTTCTCGGTTGAATCGGACGTTCCTTGGTTGAAGGAGTAAGTTCATGAAGTTTATAAGTACGCGCAACCCTTCTTTGAGGGTCAATTTTGAAGAAGCGCTGTTTCAGGGTCTTGCCAGCGATGGCGGCCTGTTTATTCCCGAAGAAGACCTCCATCTGCAGCAGCATTTTCGTGCGATGGACAAAAAAACCTCGTTTCAAGAAATTGCGTCGCTGATCGCAGCCTATTTGATGAAAGGAGAAATCGACGCCGGCGGTATTCAACGCATCGTTCGTGCCGCTTTTCCCTTTGAACCCAAGCTGGTTCAGATGGAGAACGGTTTGTCGATCCTCGAACTGTTCCATGGCCCCTCGAGTGCGTTTAAAGATTTTGGCGCCAGCTTTTTGGCGGCCACGATGGAAGAATACCTTCAGAACTCTCAGCGTCGGGCCGTGATTCTGACCGCAACCAGCGGTGACACGGGAAGCGCCGTAGCGCAGGCCTTTCACAACCGACGCAATGTCGATGTGGTTATTTTGTACCCTTCAGGTCGGGTAAGCCCCTTACAGGAAAAACAACTCACAACGTTGGGCGGCAATGTCCTGGCTTTAGAGGTGAAAGGTTCGTTTGACGACTGTCAGCGGCTCGTCAAAGAGGCGTTTGTTGACCCCGTTTTGAAAAAAGCCTTGCCGTTGACTAGTGCCAACTCGATTAGTTTGGGGCGCCTGATTCCGCAGTCCTTTTACTATGTTTGGGCGTTTGCTCAGCTAAAAGACAGCCTCGAGGAAGAGTTGTTCTTTTGTGTTCCCAGTGGAAATTTTGGCAATTTGACGGCAGGGGTGTATGCCTGGAAATGGGGCTTACCCGTGACGGGGTTTGTCGCGGCCACCAACGCCAACGATGTAGTTCCCCAGTACCTTGAAAGAGGCATTTATCAACCGCGCCCCTCTGTGCTCACCTATTCAAACGCCATGGACGTGGGTTCTCCTTCAAACTTTGAGCGGCTGGAGGCTGTGTTTCAAAAAAATTGGCACCTGATGCGGGCGATGATTTTTGGACAAACGGTCACCGATGCCGAGACCTTGTCGACCATCCGCGAAGTCTACCAAGACCACCACATGTTTTTGTGCCCTCATACCGCTGTCGGTTATCAAGCCGCTCAGCGGTTCCGTGTCGAAAACCGCTTGGACCACGCCCAGCTGTGCGTTTTGGCTACCGCGCACCCGGCGAAGTTCTTAGATATCGTCGAACGTGCCACGGGAAAAACTCCCGATCTGCCCCCAGGGCTAGCGGCCGCCGCCGCGAAACCGAAGCAGGCCATTCTCGTGGAACCACAATTAGAAACCATTTCGCGCCTCCTCTTGGAACGGCTGGCCTGATGTGCTACCGTTAAAGAAAACAGGGCGCTTTTCAAAAAGGAGATACGACGTGAAGCAATTCTGGGGCGGTCTAGCCGTTGCGATCCTGAGTATGATGGTGTCTTGTGCACCGTCGGAACATCTCTACCCAATTTTTGATAAGGGACACAGCGGTTACGCTGATAGTAGTGGAAAAATCATCATCCCGGCCATTTATGACACTTGCGGTGCCTTTTCAGAAGGTTTAGCGCCGGTCGTTAAGGACGGTAAAACCGGTTACATCGATCAAACCGGCAAGCTGGTCATACCCGCCCAGTACGAAAATGGTGGGCGGTTCAGCGAAGGTTTGGCCTATGTGATGAAAGATGGAAAGGTCGGTTTTATAGACAAAGCCGGGCAGGTCGTCATTAATTTTCAGTGGGATTACGCTCGTGACTTTCATCATGGCCTAGCAGTCGTCGTCCAGGGTGGCAAGTTTGGGTTCATCAACAAAAAAGGCACCGTGGTTGTACCGCCCCATTATGATTTTGCAGGACAGTTTTCTGAGGGCTTGGCGATGGTCGACCTCAACAGCAAGTATGGTTACATTCACCCCGATGGCTCTGTGGCAATACCTTTAAAGTACGACTCCGCCAGTTCTTTTGAGAACGGCCTTGCGCTTGTTGGCGAGGGTGACAAAATGTTCTTCATCGACAAAAATCAGAACAAGCCCTTTACCCCCAATTTTACCAACGCCGAACCCTTTTCGGATGGGTTGGCCCTTGTTTGGGTGGGCAACAAAGTGGGTTTTATCGACACCAAAGGAAATACCGTCATTCCCCCCGAATTTGATTATGCGCGTAGCTTTTCAGAAGGGTTAGCTGTCGTGCTCGAAAACGGCAAAGTCGGGTATATCGACAAGTCTGGCAAGTTGGTGATTCCCGCCCAGTTTGATAATGCTTCGGACTTTCATCAAGGTTTGGCGTATGTCGCGGACGGTGACATGATCAGCTACATCAACACTAAAGGTGAAAAGGTCTGGAGTAATTCGCAAGCCGAGGCCCCGAGTTTCGAAGCCCCAACGGGCCCCGATACCCCCCCAACGGTGAGTACTCAGCCCTGATGGACCGCCTTGTTCTTAGACAACCGGATGATTTTCATGTTCACCTTCGGCAAGGTTCTGCCAGCGCCGACTGGGCCCGGGATGCCCAAAAGGCGGGTTTTGCCCGTGTTTTGGTGATGCCCAACACGGTCCCCCCGGTGGTTGATGCCGCCTCGTTGACGCAGTACCGGCATAGCTTGGCGGCCGCCGCACCTGGGCTCGGTCTTTTGATGACCTTTAAAATCATGACAGGCATGACGGCCGAGACGTTAACGTCATTAAAAGCCGCCGGTGCCGTGGCGGGTAAACTCTACCCCGAAGGGGTAACAACGAACTCGCACGATGGCGTGCGCCAGCTCATAGATGCCTACCCGGTGTTTGAAGTGATGCAGGAACTCGACCTGGTCCTGTGCCTCCACGGCGAAGACCCGGGGGCCTTCACGTTCGATCGTGAGGCCGTGTTTCTGAAAGATTTTCGGGCACTGCGCCGGGCTTTTCCTCGTTTGCGGATGATTCTAGAGCATATTTCTACCCGTGAAGGGCTTGAAGCTGTTCGCGAGTCCGGGGAGCGCACAGCGGGAACGCTCACCGCTCATCATCTGCTGTATACCTTCGATGACCTGGCCGGAGGCGCTTTACGGCCGCATTTGTTTTGCAAGCCGCTTTTAAAACGATCAGAGGACCGAACCGCCTTGCAAGCCGCCGCCG
>JAJXVP010000184.1 GCA_021782055.1 bacterium
TAGAGTAAAGTGTCCTTTGCTAGACACAAACTGAGAAATAGAACTAAACTGACCCCAGTTTTGTCCGAGTTAAGGACATAAATGGGGTCATTTTGATACCAAGAACAGCTCTCAACGATTTTTCGGCCTGGCTTTCTCGAACTCACCGCAAGCCGCTCATCTTACGCGGAGCTCGCCAAGTTGGTAAGTCAACGCTAGTCAGAATGGCCGCTGAGGCCTGTGGGGTAGCGCTTTGGGAAGTTAATCTCGAACGTCACAGGTATTTGGCCACCCTGTTTGCCACCAAAGACCCTGTCCGCATTCTCAGGGAACTCCAATTGGTACTGGGCTTTCCTGAACCTGACCCGCAAACACAACACCTTTTATTTCTAGATGAAATTCAAGAAATCCCCGAGGCCTTAGCTTGTCTTCGCTATTTTTATGAAGAGCTCCCTGACTTGCCAGTCGTTGCGGCAGGCTCCTTGCTAGAGTTCACCCTGGCCAACGCCAACTTTTCCATGCCGGTAGGCCGTGTCGAAACTTTATGGCTTGGCCCCTTAGACTTTGAGGAATTTCTTGTCGGAACAGGTGAGGCTTCACTTGCCACCTTTCTTGAGCAATGGACCCCAGAACAGTCCATTTTAGAGGGGGTTCACCAAAAGCTTCTACTAAAACTCAGGGAATACTTTTTGGTTGGCGGCATGCCCGAAGCCGTACAAGTCTTTCGTGAGACAGGGAGTTTTTCGGAAGTTCAAGTTGTACATCGATCCATTCTGACCACTTACAAAGATGACTTTGGCAAATATACAAAAGGCACTACTTTAGAAAAGTTGCGACGGGTCTTTGAAATCGCCCCCCAAACTATTGGACATAAAGTGAAGTACACCGCCTTTCATCCAGACTGGAAAGCCGCAGATATACGCCAGGCATTAGATTTGTTGGAGCGAGCTGGGTTATTGCTCAAAGTGACTCACACAGACGCTTCTGGACTCCCCTTAGGTTCCCAAGAAGATCCCACAGTTTTCAAATTGTTTTTCCTAGATATTGGGCTTGTCCTCAACTCGTGGGGAACTCAAGGTTTAGATTTGGACTCTTTTTTAAACGGGAAGTTTCTGGAAGAAGGTAAGCTGGCAGAACAATTTGCTGCGCAATCTCTGGCCTACTCACAGGGGCGGGATGCCCCTCCCCGGCTTCATTATTGGCTCCGTGAGGGACGAAACACCAATGCTGAAGTAGATTTTATCCTTTCGAGAGGGACTGAAGTTATCCCCTTAGAAATCAAAGCTGGAGCTTCGGGGAGTTTACGATCGTTGCATCAATTCATGGCTCTAAAAAAACTTTCCACGGCTTTTCGTTGTGATTTACTCCCCCCTACGACACAGAGTGTCTTCACCACCGTGACCACCCCAAGCGGTAAGGCTGAGGTGACTTATCAACTTCACAACCTTCCGCTTTACTTAATAATCAGCACATTTCGGGTTTCGTCCGTATCGGGTGCGACCACACGAATGAAGTAGATACCCCGCGCCACGGGACGGCCTCCGGTGTTGGTGCCATCCCAGAAGAGCGTGTAGTCGCCTGAAGACTGGCGACCTCGGTGCAAGACCTTGATCAGGTTGCCATCCAAGTCGAAGACCTGAATGGTGGCAATCCCCGAACGTTTCATCGTGTAAAGAATTTCCGTCTCTTGTCCTTTAGTGGGGTCGATCACGTTATTCAACACGGTGACGCCATTCTTTTGCGTCGTGATGGTTTTGAACGGGAAGCTCCACATGCTGAGTTGTCGGGGGTCCGTATCGGGTGCCAAGGCGTGTACGGCGTATTCTGAACCGATGCGGAAGAGGAACTCCATCGTTCGACCCAACGAAATATCCGGGTCGCTACCTGGCAGTTTAAAGTTCTTCAGGACACCAACCGTATTGGCCAGCGACAAATACGGGTCAAGATAACGCGCCGAAGCATTCCCCGAGTCGGGGACAAACGGAGCACTGACTCCCGTCGGAGGCGTTGAGGCCAAGAAGGCCGAGGTCAGGCTAAAGATCCCCGTCGGCAACCAAATGTGATTCGTGTCTCGGGAAGAGTCTTGATGATCAAAATAGAGACGAACCGGCAAGGCCGACGTTGTGGTGCCATACACCTGAGCCTGTAGGTCAATGTCACGGCTCGTCAGGTACTCGGTGCCATTTAAAAAGTCGTGAACGACATGCGCCGTTCCGGTTTGATTCACTTCACCGCCCGAACCATCCGAAGCCCATAACGGCACCACGACATCTAAGGCTAAGTTGCTCAAGGGATAGCTGATCGAGGCATCCATGACGTTGATATTTGCCGATACGCTCGAATAGCTTTTCGCTTCGAAGCGCAGGTTCATGATATCGTCAGCACTCAAGGGATTATTAAAGTCCACAAAGATTTCTTGCACACTACTGCTCAGCGAATCCCCAGAGTTTGCCGGGATGATATCTTTTATAGTATTCCCGTTCGACGAAGTCCCCACCAAAGTAAAGACATCGTTGTAGCTGGGGGCCGTGCCGTTCAGCGTCACGGGCCTGCTGAATTGCACGTACATTCGCGTCGCCCCACACGCCGCCAAAGTCAACACAATCGTAGGTGGTGTTCGGTCAATCGCCTTAAAGTTGAGGAGCGTACCCAACAAGACCCCCGACAGATTGGTTACCATGCCCGAGAACATATTGTAATTGACGGTAAAGCCTGAGGTGACCTTCCACGACCCCGGTTCGGTATTCGTATTGATCGACAAGTTAAAGTAACCATCGTCCTGGGTTGTGTCGGGAGGGTTCAAGGTTCCTGGTGTGCTACCTGGCGTGAAAAGGTTGTTTTGCACCGAGGTGTTGCCGCTGTAGGGACTGGACCCCGTGGGGGCAAGGTTGTACACGCTTGAGAAGGTCTTGTCCGTTGACGACTCAAAACTGAAGCCGGCCGCGATGTCTTTTAGCGAAGAGTCCCGTGCCCCGAACCTCAGTAAATTGGTGTCGGGTTGAGCCGGCGTGGACGAGTTCCAACCTGCGGACGTGTTGTACCCGCCAAACGGTTGGTTGGTGGTATTCGATAAGATGTGCACCTGGAACTGATGAACAAGTCCATCGTTCAACAGATCGGTGGGCAACAGTTCATAGTAGTTGGAGCCCGCCGCACTATACGGGGCAAAGACTGGCGGGTCGACTTCCCAAGCCGTCACGGGATTGTCGCCGCTATCCAGGCGTGAAGAGTAAACCGTTAAAGCCGTCCCTCCATTCGACGTCAACCCGGCTTGTTCGTTAGCGGTCGTGTCCGAAGCTATGCTAAACGTCGTCTTGGGGTCAGCCGAAGCGGACAGGGGCGAGGCATATGACAACTGTCCATCTTCGAGCAAGTTCCCGGCGTTGTCCTTGATCAGGGCCATCGCCCCCAAGGCTTGCACAGTGTAATGTCCCGACGGCACCGTGGTGTTCCAGATAAAGCCATCCCAGTAGGTGGCCGCACCGGTGCCGGTCGAGTATCCCGCAATCGAGACAATCAGGTCTTGCGAAGTGGTGCGGAACAGTGAGTCATTCACCAAGTTCGGGTAATTTGCCGAATCGGTGGTGGGGTCGACTCCCGCGTGAGCTTCGCCATAGGTTCGCGTCGAACGGTCTAGGGTCCCTGTGTAACTGAACAAGCCCGTGACGTTGACGGTGGAGGAGCCCCAGGCATCCCCCAAGGCTGTTGTCGCGGCGGTATTGCTGGCCGGCATGTTGACCCCAGGAACCGTCACCGGTTCCGAGAATACCAGCTTAAAGTAGTTATGGCTATCGTCCGGGGTGTACGAGGCTGGCGTGGCCGCATGATTTTGCTGACCGATGAGCACTTTGATCAGCACGGGTCGGGCCCCGTCGGTGGTGTTTTCATAGACGGTGGAGAGTCCGGCCCCGGTGGCCCCATTGTCGTTGACCCCGTCCCGGTTCACGATAGGGTTGCCTGAGGTGTCGTACAACCGGCCTTTCTCGATGGTGACATCGGGGACCAAGGTTTGATGCGTCCCCGAACGGTCGGTGCTCGAAGAGCCCCCTGCCCCCGCATTAGCCCCGCCAGCCAAGGTGCCGGTCGCGTCGGTGTTCCAGGTGGCACTGCCCGAGGCAATAAAGCCCAGCACCGAAGAATTGGCACTGACTTGAGGTTCGGTCACGGCGTAATCGCTGGCCGTATTGACCGAGGCTGTTTGCCCGGCCGTGACGCTCGAGGCAACGCCAAAGCGCACATCGTCGTCCGCCGTGGACGAACCGACGGCAGAATTGGCTTCGCCATTCGCGTCCAAAATGGGCTTTGAGAAATGCACTTCGACCAGGTTATCAAAACGGGTGATCGTTTGATTCGTCGACACCGAATCGATGTCGGGTTGCGTGTTGTCCCAGTTGGTACAACTGCTCAAGCTTACTGCCGACGTCCACAAAGGCGACGCCGTGGCCGTTCCTGCGGTGTAGGTCCCTGCCACACTGGTTTGTCCAGCGGCCACCATCACGGGTTTGCCCGAAGCATCTTGCGCCGTCGAGTTTTGAATGGTCATACCAGACGCCGTGGCAATGGCTACGGCAAAGGGTAGGCCAAACCAATCGGTGGACTTCGCCGCATTCAAAGTTACCGTCGTCCACTTGTCGGGTAGAATTAACGTCCAAGCCCCCGAGGCGGTCATCGAGGCCCCGAAGTTGTAGAAGTTTCGGCCTACGGTGAGCGTTTTGCCGGCCGACATGGTAAACGAAGCGGTTTGTAGCCCCGGTGCGGGGTCGGTTATCCGAGTCCCATCGTCGAGAGTGAGGCCGAAGGCCGCGTTCAAGGCCGAGTGCAGGGTGGGAATATCTTCTGAACCGGCCCCAAAGTACGGGTAACCGAGCTTACGTTGGTAATACGAGGCCGCACGAGTAGCGGCCAGTTCCCCGTCGTCCATGGGGTAATACGTGGTACCACCCAAGGTATACGACTGGTATGCGGCACCGTAAGCCACAAAGTCGTCGGTAGTAGCCAGGTTGAAGCCATTGGTGTTCCATGCTCCCTTAAACGCCATCAAGCGGTGCACCGTCACGTCGGTGTTTTGCGTCAAGGTTCCCCCCGAGGCGTTCAAGACGAAGTCATTGAGAGCTAAGCCCGTGGTCAGCGACAAGGTTCGCGAACCCGTTGGGACCATAAAGAACGTCGAGCTGGTTACGGTCGTCTGCGAGGCTGTCGTTGGTGCTAAGGTCATGTTCCCTTCGACCAAGACTTGCCGTCCGGTCACGTCTAACGAAGAAGTCGCGTTTTGTGTCAAACTCCCCATCAGGCCCAAGTCGCCGCCCGACAGGGTGACTTTGCTGGTGCCAGCTAAGGTGAGGTTATAAAGATCTTTCCCGACACCCAGACCAGCCGTCCCTGTTCCTGTTTTGAGGGTGACGGGGGTGGTGTTGTTGAAAGTAATGGTAGAGGCAGAGGTGGGATTGGCGACGGGACCTTTGTACAAGCCTGTGACGGAGCCCGTAGCCGAATAATCCCAAGACCCCGACAAAGCTAAAGAATAGGAGGTTGAGGTCGTGTGGTAGCCATCCATATTGAGCTGGCCCGTCAAATTCAACCCTACCAATTGAACATTCGAATCGTTGAGGTAGAGCAAAGAAGCGGCGGGCACACTCAAAGTCGCCCCTTGATAATTGACATTCATCAGGACCAAATCGCCCCCAGTCCAATTGAG
>JAJXVP010000185.1 GCA_021782055.1 bacterium
GAAGCGTCAGCATAACATAAATTAGACTGTTCTTGATAATATGTCAAAATTATACTTATCTTGTTCCAGTTATCATCGGTAAAAATAGATTTATTCGTTTTAAGTCTCCCAATAACCAATACTTACTCAAACTAAGGTATTTTAATACCGATTTTATCTTGTTCACCTTTACTCCTTTAAAGCAGATCGGCCGGACTATGAAGCCCAAAGGGTCCTCGATTCAGGACATGGGTATATATTTGAGTTGTTTTAACATCACTATGACCTAAAAGCTCTTGTACGGTACGAATATCGGCGCCATTTTGTATCAAATGGGTGGCAAAAGAATGCCGCAACGTATGACAGCTAGCTTTCTTGGGTATTCCTGAATCGAGTAAAGCTTGGTGAAAGGCCCTTTGCATGAGCGATGGGTCCATATAATATCGACCTTGCTCACCAGTGACTGGATTTCTCCAACGTCTTTCTTGGGGAAAAACCCACTGCCAGCCCCAAACTTTAGAGGCGTTCGGATATTTGAGTTTAAGGGCATCAGGAAGAGGTACTTCTCCAAAGCCCTCAGCTAAGTCTTTTTCATGTATACTTTTGACCCAAGCTAAATGCAATTTTAAATCGCTTTGAAGGGTGGCCGGTAACATCGTTCTTCGATCTTTATCGCCTTTTCCGCTGTGAATAAGAATTTGATTCTGATCAAAATCGAGGTCTTGCACTCGGAGTTGTAAACATTCCTGAAGTCGCATGCCTGTTCCATATAGCAATTTGGCGATCAGTTTTTTGTCTCCCTCCATTTGATCAAAAATTTTCTTGACTTCTAGTACTGATAAGACAACGGGTAACCTCAAGGGTTTTTTGGCTCTTACCATATCCGTGAGTGGTTCTAAGTCTCTTTCCAGGACATTTTTAAAGAAAAATAAAAGAGCGGCTAAGGCTTGATTTTGTGTGGACGAACTTACCCTATCGTTAACCGCAAGTGAACTCAGGAACTGTTTCACATCTTTTTCCTGCAAGGTTAGCGGGTTTTTTGTTTTAGCTTTTTCAAAAAAGCGTTCTAACCAGTTCGTATAAGTGTGAATAGTTCTTGGGCTATAATGGCGAACCAGGAGGGCCGTTCGGTATTTTTGAAGATAGACGGAGAGCATTTCCTGGTTTTCAAGAACAGGTACTTCTTGATAGGTAAATAAGCCTGTTTCGTAAAGACGCTGTAACAATTGGTCAATCGAATCTTGCGAATTTTGTACGTTCCAGATTTTTCGTGAAGCGTCCCAACGACGACCTTGTATTTGTTTTAGTGCCTGCACTAAGGGAGGGGAAAAAGGAAAACTCACTTCCCACGTTCCTGTAAAGGAATTGCCCAAAATATTGACAGTCATAAAACTATTTTAGTTTCTGATTCTCAATAGTGCAAGAAATATGTGAGTTTGTTGGGAGTCATGGGGGGAATCTGAGGAATATCATCCAACGCGTTTTCTCTCATGACACGTGAGGCTCTACTCTCATGAGTGTGAATAGGCTACTCTCATGAGTGTTCTCGGTTGGACTTAGTGAATTGAACTGAAAACCATAATTCGTCTTTTTGAACCCTGAGACAAAACCCCATGACGCCCTTATTCTTCTTCAAAAGCGATTTGCATTTGCAAGGAAACTTTATGCCGTCCCCCGCGTGTAATTTCAAAATTGTCCGCTACCTGGTAGCCTCCAATGGTAAATTGGACAGTATGAATCCCTTTAGCAATGGCTAAGGACTGCCAGGCCGACGGAGGGACTACTTTTCCATCCAGAAGAATTTGGGTGCCAGCCGGGGCTTCAAAGGTCACATAAGGGGTGTCTTCTGACATTTGTGCCGTGAGTTCGGTGATTTTAGCGGGGCGCACGGCCATATTCAAGTTTTGTGACTTATAACCGGGGAGGGCTAAATGGACGGTATAAAGTCCCGGATCAAGATAAATGACCCCGTCCGAAGGTTCTTGTTGTCCATTGATCAGGATTTTGAGCTGTTGGCGTAATTCCGGCGAGAGATTGGGGGTGTTCAACATAAAGCCGCCCAGGTTGGTGTTCAACCAGTGGCAACTCACATGGAAGACGGCTGGATCTTGAGTTTCTCCCGAGCTATCGAGAGCTTGTATGGACAAGTATAGGGGGAACGCGGCGCGCTTGACCACTGCGGTGTCGACAGAGGCTAAGAGGTGGGCATTAGAAATCAACGGTACATCGATATAAAAGTGAGACGCGATGGGTAAGACTTCCCAAGCGATCCGCTCTTCAGAGTTGGGGGAACCTTTTGCAGTTTTAGGAAAGAGAGAAACGGCCAAGTTCGCATGACGATCAAAAATTTCTTGGGGAATTTGAATTTCGATTTCCACAGCCTTGGTAAAACGAGTTTGATTAGGAACTTTGAGCTCTACGACGTCATTGAGTTTAAAGCTGACAGGGGCCCCATCCAGCACAGCAATTTTCTCCCTCAAGCTAGTCTGCGCAGGCAGAAACGGGGTGAGAAAAATGAGAAGCAGGAGTCCCAGAAGGAGCTTCATCAAAATTTTACCGGTAAAAGGGGAAGGGGATCTACGGGCTTTCCATTTTTTTTAATTTCAAAATGGAGATGGGGCCCTGTGGATTCGCCAGTACTTCCCACTTTTCCAATGATTGTACCCGATCGTACCGTTTCATTCAAGAAAACAAGGATCCGAGAAAGATGGGCGTAAACAGTTTCCCAGCCTCCCGCATGTTTGAGAATGATATGGTTCCCCAAGACCGCATTATACCCCAAGTCAGCCACCGTCCCGTCTTGAGCCGCAAAAACCTCGGTGCCAATGGGAGCGGCTAGGTCGATTCCTTCATGAAAGTCAGGTTTCCCATTAAAGGGGTTGGGCCTCATCCCGAAGGGGGAGGTGAGGATGGCGTGGGGGAGGGGGAAGCGAAATAAAGTCCCTAAGAATTGAGAACGCTCTTGCGGCCCAAAGCGTTCCCCTGGAAAAAAGGTAAAAGGGACGATCCCATTCTGCGTGGGTAGCCTCAGAGCTATGGCGTGTTTTTGGGACATTTTCCAGGCTTTGAGCAAGCGTTCGGTTTCACCTGGGTGCTGACTATTCAGAAATAAGCCGGGTTGACTGGGAACGAGGATGGTTTGACCCGATTTCACCGCGTGGGGATTGCTCCACCCGTTGAGGGTCGAAAGCGTATCGTAAGGCAAATTAAAACTGCTGGCCAAAGAAAAAACATTATCTTCGGGTTTCAGGGTATAGCGAAAGAGACTTAAATCGGGGAGGGGGTCCCCTCTGGCTAGGGCCTCGTAATAGTCTTCGACGAGGTCTTGCTGTTGTTGAAAAAGGGGGTCCCGGAGCACAGAAAGGTGGTGAATGCGAGGAATCCCTTGCCAAGCCAGGAAAGGGGCTTTTTCACCTTGAGCAAAGGCGACAAATACGCCCAGCCAAGAGACCAGAACAACGAGAAATCGTTTCAAAGTTGTTACTGAGCCCCGCTTTCTAAAGTGGTGACCAAAGTTTTGTACCCAGAGGCTTCAGGCTTTTTGAGCTTCTCTGCCAAAGGAGCAAGAAGTTGAAGTGTTTTCAGGCGCTGGGCAGGTAAATTGATAGCTTGAAAGAGCCGCTCTGATCTCACCAGAAAATCCCAAGCGGACTCTGAGTTTCCCAATTTCTCTGCCAGTATGCCCAAGACTCGAAGGTCTTGGCCAATGGCGACACTGTTTTCTTCGTCTTTATCCAGCCGGAGCGCCGTTTGAAGATCTTGATAAGCCGACGAAATTTGTCCGGCTTGTGAATCCAGGGAGCCTAGCATAAACCAGTTTGAGGCTTGCGCTTTTTTGTCTCCCGTAGCTTCGTTGAGCGTTAAGGCTTTTTGAACTGCCAGGCGTGCCGCTTCGGGATGGTTTTGAGCTTGTTCCACAATTCCCCAAGCCTGCCACAACCGAGCCCCCTCCGAAGTTGAAGAAAAAGGTTGAGCTTTTTGTAATAACTGCTGGGCTTCTTGAGTTTGCTTTTGATCTAAATGCCATTGAACCCGTAAAACAAGGTTCTGAGAGACCAACTCAGGGCTGTGGGCATCTTGGGCGGCTTGTTCTCCAGCTTGAAGGGCGTGTTGGGCTTCTTCATACTTCCCTAGGGCCATCAAGGCACTCCCAACAGAATTGTACGAAACGGCAATTCCCTTACTGTAGTCTACGGAAGTATTCACACTGAGAGCCAACTGAAACAGCTTCAGGGCTTGCTCATACAGACCTTGGTCAAAGTCATTTTGACCATAGGTCAGGTAACCTGCCGCAGAATTCTTTTGGGCTTCGATCCGATCGGGAACGGCGGGGGCCGAGGAACAACTGGACAATACACCGAGGGCTAAGAAAATGCTCGCAATGGGATTAAAACTTTTCATTCCTTAACCCTGGTACTTGAAAATGTTGTGGCTTTTGTTCTGGTATACCGCCCTTCAAAAGGGGGTTGTTGGCGAGTCCTGTCATCACGTTGTCGGCATTATGCAAGGCGGTTCTGGTATCCTCTAAGACCCCGGTAATTTGAGGTGTCGTTTGATTGACATAACTGGCCACGCCCTGAACTTGGCTCATGGTTTGACTAATTTGTGACAAAATGGTCGTCACTTGATTATAAAGCTGGTTATTATCGTTGAGAAGGGTCGCAAGACTGCCTTTTGGGTCGAGCAACTTGGGGATGAGCCCTTGAGGGTCCCTCAACTGGGACGATAACTTGGCAAGATCCCCCGTGATAGCGGTCAAATTGGGGACTAAGCCCTGAGAACTTTCTGATAAAAGCCGATTGAGATCTTTCACGGTGAAGTTCACACCATCTAAGAGCGTGGTCAACTGGTTATTGGAGGTTCCTTCAATGGCCGCGTTGACGTCTCCTAAAAGTTGATTAATGCTCCCCAGAGTTGTTTGCACTTGGGTAATGATGGCTCCCAGCTGATCATTGCTGGTGGGTTGATCGACAAGTCCTTGAGCCAGAAGATTTTTACCTAAGATGGTATCGGTAGAAGGAATAAATGAACCGTTTTCCATGGGCGGTAATAAATTGCGGCCAGGGAGCAGGTTTAAACCTCCCCCAATACCAAAGGTTCCCTTATCCAATTCCAGAACCGAGTTGGGTTTGATTTTGTCATAGTAGTCTGAATAGATCTGGATTTGAACATTGACGCGGTTGTTGCTATTGAGGTCAACAGAGCTGACTTTTCCAATTTCAAAACCTCGTAAATGAATGGGCATACCGGGGGTCAAGCCATCCGCAGTTTCAAAACGGCTAGAAAAATGGTACCCGCGGTCAAACCATCTTTGATTAAGACCCATCAAAATGATCACCCCAACCAGGAGCGTTAACGCGAGTAATAAGAAAAAGCCTACAACTTGCTGGGCAAAGCGGATTCGAAACCTCATGCTGACACTTTCGGCAACTTTTGATGCATGATCAAGTTTGCCCCTCGGATAATAATCCTAAAATATCCTGTGAGAACGTGGCCGCTTGGCTCAGAACCGAAGTTAAAATCTCGATGACCAAGGGGTCTTGGGACTGCACGACCTCGGCGAGAGGACCAAATGTTAAGAGGCGTCCCTCCCTCAAAATGGCCAAATCATCGGCGACTCTGGCGGTAACACTGGGGTCTTGGGTCACTAACAGGACCGTCTTTCCCTGTCGACGAAAATCTTCGAT
>JAJXVP010000186.1 GCA_021782055.1 bacterium
GCGAGTGTGCTGTTAGCTTTGACGGGGTTGATTACAGCCTTTCACCCCTTCTTAGGGCGGTATCGCTGGTACCGGCGTGCTTATGCTTCGGCCCTCCACGGCTTCAGTCTGGGGCGGTGGCCCGAAGCTCTTGTTGAGCGGCTTCGGCCTGGAAAATCCTTAGTGAGAGGTCAAAGATGAAAGCATTAGCGCAAAGTTTTCCCGAGTGTCTGAGTCTTATCCCCCCGGTTTGGGAGCTAAATCGTTATGTGGCGGTTAATCCGTTTTGGGGCTGGGGTCAGCTGAGTTTCGAAGAGGCTATGAGGCAATTAGAAGTCCTGACCAAGGAACAATTGCTTCCTCCTTCCTCAGGAAACTTAGCACAGGTAGGACCACAAGAGTGGCACGCGGATGACCCTGTGGGTTTGTTAGGACCTTTTCTAGCCTCTTACTTTGGCGAGTCGGCAATTGTACCGCCACCCTGGAAGCACCTTTCGCTCTGGATGGCATGGAAAGATTCCTTGCCTGGGTCGGCTGGCTTAGGTTGGCGTCGTTCTCGCAGACTTTTGGCCTTAGTAACCTCTTTGCCCGACTCGCCCAGCCAGGCCCTAGAACTTTTAGTCCCAGGAATAAACCAGCCTATTAACGGAGAAAAAGTTACCACGCTTTTGGGGCTAGCCCCAGGTTGGGCCTCGTATCTTCGCCAACGCTGTTGGCCACAGGAGCCGACAAAAGATTCAGAGCTAGCAACCTTGGCGGCCATGCTGGCGGCGGTGACTCAAATCTGTCCCGTCCCCGGCGAGGAGTCTTCGGTGAAAAGTGCACCCGAGCCGTTTTCCCAAAGACTTGTAGCCTTACAACAACGCGAGGAAAGGACACGAAAGAAGCTTCAGGCTCAGCTTTCGGAGGCGAGAATAAACCCCGAGGAGCGGGCACAAGCCCAAGTTCGAGCTGCCTTTTGTATCGATGTGCGTTCTGAAGTGTTCCGCCGCCATTGGGAAGCCTTTGAACCAAGGGTGGCGACCGACGGCTTTGCAGGTTTTTTTGGAATCCCTGCCAGTTGGGAAGGCGAGGAAGGGCAAGAGTCACTTTTGCCAGTACTTCTGCCCCCCCAGCTTCACCTGAAAGGAAAGACTCGTCGGCCCCGTGCTTCGCACCTAATTTTTTCAGGGACCCCTAACTTTCCGCTCGTCGAGGTAACCGGTTGGAGCGCTGTACCGAAGCTTGCTCGCCTTCCTGGGGCTTATCACCCCTCAGTTGCTACCTATGCGGGTTTGGAAGAAGCGATTAGAGCAATCCCCGAAGCGGAGAAAGCTCACCTTGCCCTTGCCGTTCTGACCAACCTGGGATGGTTGGGGCGTTGGACTCCCCTGATGATTTTTGTAGGTCACGAAAGTTCGAGCGCCAATAACCCCCATGCGGCCTCTTTAGATTGCGGTGCCTGTGGAGGCAAGAGTGGTCAAGCAAGTGCACGGATGGCGGCGGCTCTTTTGAACGACGTTCAAACACGCCATGCTTTAGCGCAACGAGGGGTTCAAATTCCCAAGACGACACTGTTTGCTGCGGCCGTTCATAATACCACGTCCGATACCTTTACCTTGGTGTCTGAACGCACCCCACAACTGACGGAATGGGAACAGACGTTGCGAACGGGCTGGGACAAAGCGCAAAAAACGACTCAGCTTGAAAAACAAACCAGGTTTTCGTTTCTGACGGAAAGTGCAAGCCTTCGCTTTCGAGATGAGGCTCAAACCCGGCCCGAACCAGCTTTAGCGGGGAATGTCGCCCTCATTGCGGCTCCAGCGTCGTGGACCAGAAAAGTGAATGGCGAAGGAAAGGTTTTTCTTCATTCGTATGACCCTGAACGTGACGACGGAAAGATTCTTGAGCTGATTTTGACAGCCCCAGCGATTGTGGCTTCGTGGATTAACCTGCAATATTTTGCCTCAACAACGGCCCCACAGTACTATGGGGCGGGGAATAAGCTCCTCCATTCTCGGATAGGAGATTTAGGGGTTGTGGAAGGTTTGGGGGGCGACCTGAAGGTGGGGCTTCCTGAACAGTCGGTAGCTTGGGGCGGGGTAGCCTATCATGAACCCCTACGCTTGTCGGTTTTGGTAACGGCCCCTTGGGAAAAGGTTGACGCCATCCTCAAGGCTCATCCCGAAGCGGCACAATGGTACGAGGGCGGTTGGGCTTGTTTATCGGTGGAGCATGCCGGTCAGTGGAAAACTCGGCATGCCGGCAGTTGGACCTAGGTCGGGGACCCTATTGGTATACCCGTACCCAGTCAACATCTAACGTTTGCGGAGACACAGTGGTCGAGGTTGGATTGCCCGGCCACGTCCCACCGACGGCCAGGTTCAGGATCAAAAAGAAGGGTTGTTGAAAGGTTGTTCCCGTCGTGGCATCAGGGGTTACCGACCCGGTAGGAACTCCGTCGATATAGTAGGTGATACTTGCTGATGTCCAGATAACACCGAAGGTATGAAAGGCATCGGCGAACTTGCCTGAGCTGAGCGTGTACTGTTCGGGTTGGTAGCTGGCGGGCAGGTTGTTGCCATTATTCAGCCAGTGAATAGTGCCGTAGACCTTGGAGTCGCTAAGCAATGAATCCGAAGTCGCCGAGGTCCCGGAGCCTCCAATCATCTCCATGATGTCGGTTTCACCGCACGCCGGCCAACCCACCGTGTCGAGGTTGGAACCTAGCATCCAAAAAGCGGGCCACATCCCATTGCCGTAGGGAAGCTTCATCCGAGCCTCGACTTTACCGTAGGTGAAGCTTTGAAGGCCTTTGGTCAAAAGACGCGAGGACGTCCAGTTCCCCGAGGAATCTTTTTGGGCTGTGATCACGAGGCACGAAGCGGTCGAGTTGCCGTCGGCGACGGTTTGAATCGAAGCATTGGCGGTGGTGTAGGTTTCAAGTTCGTTGTTGCCCCAGCCTCCGCCACCCAAATCGTACGTCCAGTTGGCAGGATTGATGGTCGAACCGTTAAACTCATCATCGAATTTGAGGGTGCCGCCGTACCAGGGGTCGCCCGTAGAAGAAAGTGCGTTGCTCACGACTGTCACCGACGCTAGGGCCGAAAAGTTGTTATAGGTTGCCGTGATTAGCGCAGTTCCCGAAGCTATTCCCGTGACCACCCCATTCGAAACCGTGGCAACCGCAGGGTCTGCACTTGTCCATTGCGTGGTTGTCACGGCAACACTACTTCCGTCTGAGAAAGTCTCAAGCAAAGCAAGAGTATTGGTCGACCCCGTGCTAACGGTAAGGGTAGAAGGGGAAAGCTGAACCCCTGTCGGCGTTTTTGTCGTACTCGTGGGAGAGGTACACCCTAAAACCAAAAGTAGTGTTAAGGCAAACATTTGAAAAGAAAAAGCTTTAGAAGTACCTCGTCCCATACCAGTCTCCTTTAATTCTGCGTCCAGGAAATGTCGTCTACATCGATTACTGGATTGGGCATAGAGTTTGTAGATGCCGAGTTCCCCGTGATCGCGTACAGGTCGTTAATAACAAAGGGTTGGGCAACTTGACCCAGGTTGATGGTCGCCGTGTTGGGCATTCCATAAGAGGGGGCCGCATTAGCGGCTATCACACTAATGGGAATGCTAACATAATGCCATGCACCATCATTTTTGTAACCATAAGTGTTGTTGGCCGGATCCACGGTTAAGTATACGTCGGTTTGAGTCTTTTCGGAAGCAAAACCTGTTGAGAAGCCAACACGGATCTTGCCTTTGTAGGTTGTTCTTATAGCGAAGTCGAGATGACCGTTGGCGAAGCTACTCAGGTTGTCAGCATACTTTGCTTGGTTGCTGGAATTGACCAAGGTGATGAAGTAGCCCCAACCCCATGGTGGTGAGTTAACACCAGGGGATGGTTGAATTTCGTAATACTTGGTTCCTTCATAGGCTGTGTCGGTTCCACTGATTGTTTTTTCGGAACCAGTCGCTGTGGCTGGGGTGTTCCATGCGTACCAGGCCGTTAGCGGAGTAGGAATCGAGACTGTAGAACTCGTCGCCATAGTGTCTGCATAGACCAAGTAGGTTGGAGTCGTAATTTGCGGATTAACAACGCTGGTCGTATAACAGAGAGCATTGGCATCGGTGTAGGTCAAATTGGCAGGAGGCAGACTTTCGTTCCCCGGAATAGTTATGGTTTCGCTCGTTCCATTGTTTGTTACAGTTTGGGTTGTTGCAGAGGGGAAAGTTGAGTAGAGGGTATACCGCGCATAACGGTTAACGTCGAATAGACCCCAGCCATCATCAGCACCTTTCCAAGGTTCGTCAAAGGCTTCAAAATAAAAGATATTCTTTGGACCGTTGGTCCAGGAGCTAAGCAAGGAAAGGAACATTTTTTGGTTAACAGGATGGGCCATGCTGGCTTCTGCAGCGGCAGAGGAGTTGGTGGCATTAGCCTTCCAGCCGGTTTCGCCAATGATGATCGGCAGCTTTCCAAAACCCTGGCTTGTTGCATAACTTTGTACGGCGCCGAAGTTTGCCTGCTCGTCAGCAAAGGCAGCGTTCATCATCGCCGTGGCGCGGGGTGACGGCGTCGTCGCTCCTGGTACGTCACTAGCAGAAGTTTGTTGCCAATCAAAAAGGTTGTAATTAGCGTCAGAAAAGGCATAGCTGTGCATCGAAATATAGTCAATTTGAGCAAGAATCAAGTCGGTAGAATAACTACCTGTCCCCGCTCCCGCATTGGTAGAGCCGTTACTGTCAGCATAAAAAGCCCAGTTGTCGTCAGTGGTCACGGGTTGCGCTATGGCGTTCCTGACCTGCTGGATGTAACTCACCATATCGGCGACGGGCACTTTCAGGCCGCTCCAGCTGACCATAGTTTCGTTGCCGACGCTGACACCTTCTACGATGGTGGGGTATTGGTTGGCGAGCTTGATCCCTTCGGCAATTTCCACTTGATTAACTGTATCATAGGTTGCTTTCGGGCCGCTGATCCAAATACCTAGCTGAACTTTAATATCGTATCCTAGATTTTGGATCTCTTGAAGAATCAAAGCAGCTTGACCGTCGGTATTACTGCTGAAAAGTCTGATTAGCCCGTATCCAGCATCTTTGAGAAGAGTAAGATCTTGATCAATGTTGGCCGCTGTAGGGACTCCAGAACCTGAACCTGGTGCCGCAGCAGTCCGGTAGCCTTCATAGGCGATGGCTTTACGGGTAAAAAAATCCGCAGGTAAGGGACGCAAAGTTACGCCGGTGGTTTGTACGGTTGTCGTTCCCGAGGTCGAGGTTGATCCCGAAGTGGGGGAAGAACAGGACGCTGTTAAAACAGCAGAAAGGGCGAGGCTGACGGCCAAAATTCGCCAGGGGTTTGGTTTCATAGGAATCCTCCAAGAAAATGTCCCCGCCGAAGCGGGGACATTAAAGGGTCAAAGGTTAATAGAAATAAACGTTGTCGATCCAGAAATTCTGCGTGGCAGTTGTATTGGAGGCTGCTGGTTGAAAGACGAGCTGAGCAATGTATTTCGTATCGGTCAAACCACTTACATCCAAGTTTGCACTGGTCCAACCGTTTTGGGTAACCGTGGTCAAGGGCACGGTCACTGAAACATTGTTGGCCGCGTCATAAACCCCGCTAGGAGCAAAATCGACAACCTTAACCGTGAGACTAACGCCGTTGGGAGTCCAATAATCAAAGTGCAGGTGT
>JAJXVP010000020.1 GCA_021782055.1 bacterium
GTTGACAACCCGGATAACCTGCCATTCCTGTTGTAAACAAGCGACTCTTGTAGCTGTCCTTGGGGGGCACAATACAGTTTGTTGTCATCAAAATTGGACCATGAAAACTTTCAAATTCTTTGTCTTGATGCCACCAGCTCGAACCGTAGTTACCGATAAAGTTTGTATACTTTTTAAAGGCAGGATACGAGTGAGCGGGGAGCATTTCCGAGTGCGTGTAGACATCGACTCCCGTACCTTGTGTTTGTTTCAGCAGTTCTTCCAGGTCTTTTAAATCGTGGCCTGAAATCAAAATTCCGGGGTTTTGCCGAACACCCAGGTTAACCCGCGTGATTTCGGGGTTCCCATAGGTAGAGGTGTTCGCTTTGTCGAGTAGGGCCATACCGGCGACGGCAACATTTCCTGACTTCAAGGTCAATGCTACAAGCTCATCCACGCTCAGCTCTTTTGTTAAAGCGGCGAGCGCTTCAATAAAAAACTCGTCTACTTGGGCGTCTCGGTGTCCTAACACAGCGGCGTGTTCTACATAGGCGGCAATTCCCTTGAGCCCATAGGTGATCAACTCTTTTAACGAACGGACATCAGGGTCTTGCGTGGCAAGCACCCCGACAATCAGACTCTGGGACTCCCATTCCGCGTCGGTTTTTCCGTTCCAAGTGAGGTAGTCACTGCTTGTCTTGGGTGTAAAGCGTGCCACCAGGTTATTCCTTAGCGTTAGGGCTTCGCGGACGAGTGCTTTAATTCGGTCGGTGTCAAAGTTGGCATTGGTGATTGTCGCAAACAACGAACGAGCAAGAAACCGGGTTTCGTACGTTAAATCGGTTCCCGCAGGAGCGTTTTGTGCGGCAAGCGCCAAACCCTTCAAGCTCCAAATCAGCAAATCTTGTGACCCAGCGGTTTCTGGTGTTTTTCCGCAAACGCCCCTCAGGGTACATCCCGTTCCCTTGGCGGCTTCTTGGCATTGAAAACAAAACATAGTCTTTTCCTCCTGATCAATCTGTGATACAAATCTATGTTAGTAAGCGTGTACTTACCGTAACCTGGGTGACGATATTTCCTAAAAAAGAGGAATGGGTTTGGAATTTTGGAATCGCATTGAGATTTTTGCTCGAGCTGGTGAAAAAGAAAGTCTGAAGTTTTTAGCTGAGTATCCTGGCCGGCGTGTCCACTACCCAAAAGGGTCGGTGTTGCATTTTGAAGGAGATATCCTAGGATCTTTTGAAGTTCTTCTCAAAGGTCGGATCGAAACGCGTTTACCGAGCAGTGAGGCACAAGAAGGTTTGGCTGTGGATTGGTTGGATGGCCCTGCGTGCTTGGCGCCTGCTCCCAGCTTTGCGCAGCCTCCGCTATGTCCCGTCCGCGTTACGGCAACAACTGATGTAGAACTGCATCTGTGGCCAACCGAAGAAGTCTTGGAGTTTGCCGGCAAAAACCCCGTTTTTCTGCGGGCACTTTTAGCGACGGTAGCGGGAAAATTAGCCTTCCTCGCCGAGCGCCTTCACGAACAGAATACGCTTTCTTTGCGCTGTAAGGTTCTTTCGTATTTACGATCCCTACCCCAAGAACGAGATGAGGTCGGCCACTTTGTCCGACTGCCTCTCAGCAAAGAAGCCTTAGCCGGGTACTTTGGGGTGGCTCGACCGTCGTTGTCACGGTGCTTGGCTAAAATGGAACAAGAAAATGTACTTTCTGTTCAAGGACGGGTTGTACGCTGGAATACGGGAGCTTCGGATGCAGCTATCTGAACGTCAAGCGGTTATTTTAGAAGCGACGCTCCGTGTCGTTGCCCGTGACGGTCTTGGCGGGTTTACCATGAAAAAGGTAGCCGCCGAGGTGGGTGTGACGGATGCAGCTTTGTACAAACACTTTCGAGAAAAAACCGATATTTTTGAAGCCTTAGCCTCGCTCTTTCGTGAAAGAACCTTAGATGCTTTGCTGGAAATTGCCTCCCGACCAGGACTCAGCGCCCTTAAAAAGCTTGAAGCTTTTGTTATGGACCGCGCTCACCAATTTCAAACTCAACCAGGCCTTACGGTAATCCTCTTTAGTGAGGAGCTATTTCGTGGCGAACCCACGGTGGCCGCGCTTAACTTCGAAACCATGGAGCGACATGGTCAGCTTTTACGATCTCTGGTTCTAGAAGGCCAAGCCGAGGGCTCAATTCGTGCAGATCTCAACCCCTATCACGTTGTTTTGCTCTTAACAGGTCCTGTTCGAATGCTCGTTGAAAATTGGCGTTCACAGCCCGAAGAGGTTTTGGTAGACCGCATCGGGCACTTTTGGAATACCTTCGCTAGCTTGATGCAACCCATCACAAAGAGATGATTTGTACAGCCTGTAGTCTGAGAACTGCCTTTACCAAGAGTGTGTACTTGACAAAAAATTCATAGTAAGTAAGTAATCACTAACTAAGAGGGCGTGAACATGGAAAGGCTGATTATTGAAATCGACGAAGACCTTTGTAATGGATGCGGGGCGTGTATCCCAGGCTGTCATGAGGGGGCTTTGCAAATCGTTGACGGAAAAGCTCGCCTCGTCGGTGATGCTCTGTGTGATGGACTCGGCGCCTGTCTAAGAGATTGCCCTCAAGGGGCTCTTCGTGTCGTCAACCGAGAAGCAGAAGCCTTTCGAGAAGAGCTTGTGGCTGTGCCACTACTTAAGACGCCAGTAAGTTCTCCGACTCCATCAGGGTGTCCGGGTAGCCGAGTGCGCCTGCTGGGCAACCCTGCGCTTCAAAATTCGCGGAGTGCCCTTCAGCAATGGCCGGTTCAGTGGCACCTCGTTCCTGTTTCTGCGCCATTTCTTGAACAGGCAGACCTATTATTATGCGCTGATTGTGTACCTTTTTCGTATGCTGACTTTCATCGGCAGCTTTTACCTGGTCGCGTCTTGATGGTGGGGTGTCCCAAATTCGATGATGTGACAGCCTATAGCGAAAAACTCACCAGGATTTTGCAAACAAGGTCCATCCGTTCGATCACGGTTGTTAAGATGGAAGTTCCCTGTTGTTCCGGTATCGCTGCTTTAACCAAGAGAGCAATCAAGGCCAGTGGTAAAAGCCTTCCATATTCTGAGGTGACTGTTACCGTCGACGGGCATCTTTCTTAAAAAAAGCGTGAGGGCAACAGAGCGTGCCCCCACCAAAAATACGCCGTAGAATCGAGGACAAACACGAGCCCCAAAAGGGCGGTAAGCCAACTGTTGACCAAAGCTCCCCACCTTGGCGTGTGAAAGTGAAGTTTAGCCTCGATGTCCGTGACGCGGTTTCGTAATAAAAGGTAAAGGACGAGGGGAACCAACATCGGTACAGCATAGATCAGGTTGTAATACAAAACTCCTGGCAACGCCCCTGTGTTGCCATAAGCCTGGCCCAGCTTCTCGAGAGCTCCAATATACGGCACAGAAAAAGGAAAGCCCGTTGTGCTGAGAAAAGCACCTAAAGCAAAAGCGGTCACGGGGTTCAAAAAACGAACCAACAGAGTAAGCCTTTGAAACATCGGAGAAAGTCCTTGCTTTTGACTGCGAAAGGCAAAAACAATTCCTAAGACAATGCAAAGGGCCCCAAACGCCAGCTGAAGGCCATAGTAACTCGGGTCTGGTATCGAATTCATATTAGGAAGAATCTGGGCTAACCAGGCGTTTACCGCTTCACGGTGGTAAAGAAAGACCAACCCGCAGGCAAAATAGGCCAGACTTGTGCCCGCGAAAAAGGCAAGAGCGTGGGCTAAAGGGCGTCTTGTCGAGAGCAAAAAGACAAAAATGACAATCTGAATAGCGGTTGAAAGACTGTCAAAAAGCGCTGTCGAAGTGAGAAATATCCAAAAATCCGGCACAATGTTCTCCCCAAAGAAGTTCTCGTGAACTTGATCCGTACGGGATATAATGATGAGAGAGGCAGTCTCGGACAAGGGGGGCCTATGAATCCCAACTCTGCGAGCTGGCAGACACAATTTTCACAAGGTTTTGGCGGGAGCCTTGATCCTTCGGGTTTTTACTGGGGTGTGCTAATCCTTGCGCTCCTGACCACAATTTTTATCCTGGCTTATCGAGGTTTTCAAAAGCGTCGAGGTCAAAATCAGCTCTTGTCAAAGCGGCATTCTCAGCAAGAATCGCCCTTGAATCTTGTTCAACAAGCCGCCTTGCATGACCTTATTGATGAATTTCGGCGACGTGAACCGGCGGCTCAGGCAGTTCCTGCAGCAGTCCTTGAAAAATTTGCAGAGTTTTTTTACGAGAGAAAGTCTCGGCTCAGAGCAAAGGGTAAAGACAATCAAGCTTTTATGGGGGCTCACTACCCGTTGCATACCGGCGACTCGGTGGAGGTGGATCTGATTGAAGGCAAAGGTGTCTCGTTGGTCTCGTCCGTGGTGACAGGGATGACGCGGAAAGGTTTCACCGTTCTGGTTCCCGAGCCGTTAGCCTCTACCTTGATCAAGGGGCAGGCTATGTTGGTCAACTACGCCTCGGGAACGCACTTTCTTCAAGGCCTTACAGCGGTGGTCGAAATTCAGTCCGCAGGAGAAGTCCTCTTGCGCCCTTTGGAACGGTTACGCCTGACCCGAGAACGAAGGTGGCCACGTTTACCAGTGCAAACCATTGCGGGCAGTCTTACCGAGACGAGGAGCGGAACTCGACGTCCTGCCCGGGTGTTGGATATTAGTCACGATGGGGCTAGGGTACGGGTGTCGTCACCGCTCGAAAAAAAGGCCGTTCATCAGTTAACGTTTGAAGCTGAAGCTGGCGGTAAACGCTGGGTGTTTGGGCCCCTGGAATGTGTATGTCGGCAGGTCTTTGCCGGAGAACCAGGAGGAATCGAATACGGAATGGGTTTTCTTTACTTAGATACGGAGTCCAGTCGAAAGTTATCAAGTTTTCTCAAAGCTTCGGCTCAACCCTGGGAAAAAACTACCTAATATGCTTTTCTTAACGATTTCATAAATTTCTTCCCTGGGCCACCGTTTCCCTTGCGGAAAGTGCCTCTTTGGGGCCCAATTTCCTTATGGCGAGAAATTCTGGACCGCTCAGTTGGGCACGTCGTTGGTTTGCCCCATCCTGGATGAATACGGACATTGCACGGGTTTTGATAGCCCACGCTCTGATGAGCGCTACACAGGCTATGGCGGCCATTCTCGTCCCTATCGATCTGGCTAAGCTGGGTTTTCATGGCGTGTTTATCGGTTTGTTGTTCACAGCGACGGCGACGGCTTCGGCCGTTTTAACCGCAGTAATAGGCTTTTTGTCGGATCGCTTCGGGCGTAGGTCGTTTCTTGTCCTCATGCCTGTCGTTACGGCGGTGGCCTGTTTCATTTTTGCCCTAAGCGAGTGGGGAGCGTTTTTATTTGTCAGTGCCGCCTTAGGGGCTCTGGGGCGCGGAACTGGTGCCGGTGCTGGTACTGTAGGACCCTATCAACCGGCAGAACAGGCGTATTTAACCGCACGTATTCCTTCTACGCATCGGAATTCTTTGTTTGGGCGCCTTGGGTTTGCCACCTCCTTGGGAGCTTTGATCGGTGGCGGCCCTTTTATTTATCTCACGGTTGGGCTTACCCCACATACCCAGCAGTTTACAGTGGCATTTTTTGTCGCGGGGGCTTGTGCCCTGGCGGCAGGGCTTTTAGCCATGGGTATTGCAAAAGATCGACAACTTCCTTTAGAGAAATCTCAGGTTCCTTTAGAGAAATCTCAAGCATCCCCTGTCAACAAAGACAGCTCGCCAGCTCTTCCTCGTGGGCAGGTTAGGCGGCTTCTGCTTCAATTGGCCTTGACCAACAGTCTCAATGGGTTTGCAGTAGGCTTTTTTGGCCCGTTTATCACGTATTGGTTTTACCGACGTTTTGGTGTCAGCGCAGTCGAAATTGGACTTTTGTACATGCTCATTAACGTTGTTTCGTTGTTCTCGAATGTTTTTACGGCACGGGTGGCTTTACGGTGGGGTGTAGTTCGAAGCATCGTGGTAACACGAATCGCGCAAGGTTTGATGATTATTCCCATGGTTCTAGCCCCCTTTTTTTGGCTTGCAGGTGTGCTTTATGCTTTGAGAATGATGGTCCAACGCTTGGGCCTGCCCTTAAGACAATCGTACGTGATGGGGATTGTCCCTGATGCTCAACGAGGCAAGGTGAGTTCCTTGAGTAATCTGCCCTCGCAAGTAACCTCGGCAATCAGTCCTTCTTTAGCAGGGCCCATGATAGAAAACGTTTCGTTGAGTTTGCCCTTTGAACTAGGGGCCGTGATTCAAACCCTGGGTGCCATCTTGTTCGGGGTGTTTTTCGGTTCAACACGACCTCCTGAAGAAAACCCGGTTCCTCCAAAAGAGCAAGCTCCTCGGGCTGACGACCTATCAGAGAGCTGATTTCTCCTGCGCTTTGAAACACCGAAATAGAGCATATTTTTCGTCATACGCGACCGTGGCAACGCGCGGGAAAAGTTCTCCTAAAAGCTTGTGGTGGCCGAGGTGACGATTAGCAACCACCCAAAGTTCTCCGTTTGGTTTGAGAACCTTGACGGACATTTGAAACATTTTTTGTGCGATAGAAAGGGTCTGAGCGTTTTGAAAATGAAATGGGGGATTACAAAGGATCAAGTCCACCGAACCTTTATCAAAGTCTTCTAGACCATCGCCACAAAGGAATTTACCTCGTCCACCCATCTGGTTAATTCGAAAACTTTCTCGTGCTGACCAGACGGCGAGAAACGACTCGTCGACACAAAAGATATCGGCACTTAAAGAGCGTTTTGCGGCAACCAGCCCTAACAGCCCGTTGCCACAACCAAGGTCTACGACGGCGCCATTGAGGTGGGAGGCTTTGGGAAAATGCTCGAGAAATAACCGTGTACCACCATCTAGTCTACCGGCGCTAAAAACCCCGGCATGCTGGATGATTTCGAGGTTAAGCGAGGGAATTGACCAGCGAAAGGGAAAGCGGGAGGCAGGACGGGGTTGAGGTTGAGGCTGAGTGTGAATCAAACGGGCTTTATAATCGGCCGGAGTGGTGGTCGTTGGACCGAGAAGATTCTCGATGAGGGTGAGAGTTGATGTATGGATCTCTTTGGTCATCCCGGAGGCGATGAAGGTACCCTGAGCTGAAAGGTACGAAGAAATTTGTGCCAGTTGGTATTCTAAAAGATCAGCTGACCGAGGAAGTCGATATAACACGACTTCTCCTTCGGGGACACTGAGGCTATCCAGAAGAAACAGATCTTGGTCATCCAAGTGGTTCGCTTCGACATTCCAAAGCGTGGCACGCTGAGAGAGGGCTGAGTCCGAAATTTGAGCGACTTTGTAACCGGCCATGAGAAGGGCACAGGTAAGGGCTCCAAAAGGGTCATTATAAACCAGGACCAAGGTTCCAGCTGGCAAGTGACGGCGAGAGAAATCTTCAAGAAGAAGAGTGTCAGCACCGCTCCACGCTTGCAGAGTAGGATCATCGTCGTAGGGAAACCGTGAAAGCGATAAAGGGCCCCACGGGGTGGTCCAAGTTTTCATACTCTTACTTTAGCATAAGATGGCTTGTTCACAATGGGGAAGTTTTGCAAAACCCTGACTTATGATAAAACCAAGCACAGGAGCTGATATGGAGCCCTTCTTTCTTGATCCGTTTCCCTCGAATTATGTCCTCAAATCCTTACCTTTAAGGTTCGATGGCGTCGATTTAACCTTGAAAGTGTCACACGCCTTATTTTCTTCGCATCAAATTGATGAAGGTACCTTGCTGTTGCTTAAAACTTTGGCCCAAAAGCGGGTCGAGTTTACCGGAAAAGCCTTGGATTGTGGTTGCGGCACGGGTCCGTTAGCTCTGGCCTTAGCAAAACGCTATGTTGGCTTAAGCGTCGAGGCAAGAGACCGATCGGTTTTGGCTTGCTCGTTTACCGCCGAGAATGCCCGGGTCAATCGTGTGGCCGTTGCGGTCAAACCTGCACTTTTAGGTGACGCTGAGGAACGCTCCTTTGATCTTGTTGTCGCTAATATTCCGGCTAAAGCGGGCCCTCCGGTGTTGCGCTGGTGGTGGAAGCGCCTCTTTGCCTCGGTAGACCCTGAGGGGTTGGTGGCTGTCGTCGTCGTAGCCCCCCTGGCCGAGGCAACCTTACACGATGCCCAAGATGCGGGGTGGGTACTAGAGCTACAAGAAAAAACTCCCCGGTACGCGGTTTTTCACTTTAGACGACCTGTGGGTGCCGCACCACAAGACGACCCTTCGGCCTACCAGCGGTGCCAGCAAACCTTAACCGATGGAAGACGGATGACCACGTTTTGGGGTTTACCAAACTTCGACAGCCTCGACTATCCGCTTCAAACTCAGGCTCGTGTGCTAGAAAACTTTACCAGACAAAAGTCTGACCGGGTTCTCGTTTGGGAACCGGGGCAAGGACACTCAGCTCTGATGCTGAAAGAGGCTGCTTGGTCCGAAAGCCCCCTGACCGTGGCAGGAACTGACCTGTTGGCGTTGCGTGCCTCCCAACAGAACGTCCCCTGCCCAGCCCTTCTGGTAGCGGATTTTGCTCTGCTGAGCGGTCACCTCCCTCCCCAAGATTTAATCGTCATGAATTGGCAGTCAACTCCGCGAGTGCCCTGGATTTCTTCGGTTCAAAAGACGCTAAAAACTCTCCTGGTGCCTCGGGGTAGAGTGGTCTTATCGGGGACTTCGACGGACATGGCACGGTTTCTTGATCAGCATCGCGGCTTTCGGCTTTTAGATGAGGCGCGATGGCGAGGTTTTCGCTCTCTGGTGCTAGAAAATCAGTAATGAAAGGGCAAAAATTATTCTCTTACCGCCCTTTGAGAACTCTTAACGGTGTGCAGGACTTGCCGGTTGGTGAGTTTTTGTGTCATAATTCAGCTAGGTTTAACCTGAACGGAGAGTATTATGCGAATTACAACCAAGGGCCGGTATGCTTTAAAGGCCATTTTATTTCTCGCCGTGAATGCTCAGGGAAGCCCCATCTCCATCAAAGATATTGCGAGTGCTGAAAAGGTTTCTCCAGAATTTCTTGAACAGCTTTTCTTTAAACTGAAAAAAGCCGGCATTATCACCTCGGTACGAGGGCCAGGAGGCGGGTTTTCCTTGAACCGTCCGTTAGAGGAAGTTACAGTCAAAGAAATCTTTGATGCTGTGGGCGAGGGGCTAGATCTAACCCCCTGTACGTCGTGCTCGGATAATGTTCCTGTATGTACCGAGGCCGATGAATGTCTGACCTACGATGTCTGGAAAGCTGCTGCAGACCAAATTCAAGGATATTTTTCAAGCCTGACGTTACGAATGATCCTCGAAGGCAAGGCCAGGCAATTCTGGGATCCAACTTCTAAAGACACCGTTTCCGCTTAACCGTCTTCTGTGCAAGAGCTCCTGGCCTCCACAAGGCTTAACCCCGTTTTGGCTCTGTGTTTAGCGTCTGTAGCGTTAGTGGCTGTGGTTTGGTCTGTTTTGTGGCTTTACCTGTTGCCCGGAGGACGAGGACTGTGGCGTTGGGGACCGCGAGGTTGGCGTGTCCCGATGGCTCTTGCCGGCCTTCTTCCCCCTACGTTAGCATTCTTGGCGTTGATTCCCTTAGGCCAAGCGGTGCAACGGGGGTTGAGTTTTGCCGGAGCAGCCTTAGGGCTTTTCGCTGGGCTCTCTTTGGGCTTTTCTGCCTGGAAACGTCATCAAAGCATAAAAACGTTCACCCCTCCTTTAGGTCCTCACTTACTTAACCTTCAAAAAGGTCTACAGGTTCAGGGGGCTTGGCGACTGATGTTTACCTCAGACCCCCACTTTGACGCCCCTAACTCTGATACAGGTGCTTCATTGGCCCTTTTAAGACGCGCGACAAAAATTCCGGTACAGGCTCTGGTTATGTTGGGGGATTTTGTTGAGCGAGGTATCGCCGGCTGGAGCCTTACCCTAAAAATTCTTCGTGAGGGTTTAGGAACACAGGTGCCTCTCGTGCCACTTTTGGGGAACCATGATGCGCTTTTTGGAGGTCACAAGCTCTTTTTGAAAGCTTTTCCCCAAAAGTTAACAAGTTCTGGCTCGCCTTGGTTTTACACCTGGGATGTCGTGAGTGCCGAAGCGGTGAGCGTACGCTTTTTTGTCTTGCATCTGTTATGGGGTACCGAGACCTTCGACGAAGCTCAGCGGCAATGGTTGGAACGCGCACTAGCCGAAACTCCGTCGGGTTGGATGAAAGTGGCGCTCTCCCATTGTTTTTTTGCCAGTTCTGGGTGGACTGACAGTCGAGGACGACCTTGGTTTGATCACCCTGAAACCTTGGTAGAGGTTGCGCCGTTGTTAGAGGCAGGAGGCGTTAGCTTGGTCATTTCTGGCCATCAACATCAGTTGGAAGATCTGTCCTATCGAGGGCTAAGGTATGCCGTTGTAGGGGGTTGCGGTGCCATTGCGCCCCCTGTAACCAACGAATCACCCGCTTCGTTATGGCGGGCCACACGAAATAAAGGTTCTCTAGTCTTAGCCGGCGATGCACAAGGCTTGGAACTCATTTTTGAGGATGAATGGGGTAAGGAACTTCATCGGGCCCAGCTCAGCCCGAAAGCCTAAAGTCCCTAAGCCCTATATTTGATAGTCAATAATGAGGGCGTCACGGGGCATAATCATTGGCTCTTGAGGACGATTTTGAATGATCGAGTAGGGTGGTACCGAGGCTGTGATCCAGCAGTTACCCCCCACCGTCGAATGTTTGCCAATTACGGTTTCTCCACCCAAAATCGTCGCCCCAGCGTAGATCGTCACACGGTCTTCGATGGTCGGGTGACGTTTCTTAGCCTGTTCGTTTTTGCGCACCGACAAGGCGCCCAGGGTAACTCCTTGGTAGAGTTTTACTTCATCGCCAATAACACAGGTTTCTCCGATAACGATCCCTGTACCATGGTCAATATAGAACCGTCGACCGATTTGGGCTCCTGGGTGGATATCAATACCGGTCTTTCGGTGGATAATTTCGCTCATCATGCGGGGAATTAACGGAACCTGCGCTTCATATAAAAGGTGGGCTAGGCGGTAAACCAAAATTGCTTCTACCCCAGGGTAGGCTAGGATAACTTCGGCTGCTGACTGAGCTGCCGGGTCACCATCAAGAATAGCCTGAACGTCCTCTTGAATTTGCCTACGGATGTGCGGTATGGCCTTGAGTAAATCAAAAGCAACGGTACGAGCCTGCTCTTGCACCTCGGCACCCAAAGGATGTGAGGATTCTTTACAACGCGAATACCATAGTGCTCGTTGAATTTCTCGCATCAGGCCTTTGGCGGCACGAAAGAGGTGTTCTGCCGTTGCATACGGCAGCGTGGCCTCATCCACCACCTGCAAAGTCTTATAGAAGCCAGGAAAAACGAGGCTTTTAAGGTCTGAGAGGAGGTTGTCGACCGATTCCATCGAGGGGAGCCGCGTTTCATCGACGTGGTTGATACCCCCTACCTGATGATAGGAGTCTAAGAGAGCTTGAACAATGTCGTGAACAGGTTCGGGGAACGTCATGAGACAAAGCTAGACAGGGCTGGACGAGTTGTCAAGTCAGCTCAGCGCAAGGCTTAGGGATGCCAGCGGGAGCTTGGGTCGTGGGGAAGCGCCCAAGGGGTATCACTAGCCCAAGCTTCAGCAGGAGGGTGTCGTTTCGCGTCGGCAGGAGCAGGACCAGGATGATCGGCAAGGACAGGGTTCAGCCAGCGGAAGAGCAATTCCCGCCGTTGGGCTCCCTTGCGCCCTTGGTTAAAAAGCCCTTGCCAAGAGACACCCCACCGTCGTTGAGCTTCGGTATTCAGCCAACGCAACTCCTGCGCCGAAAACTCTTGAGGCTGTGGTTGACTGTCGATAATTTCACGCGATTTGTGCATTGCATCTTCGAGGAGAGGTATAAGGTGGGGCTCAACGGCAAAAAGCGAAGTGGTTGTTAACAAAAAAAACGCAAAGCTAAGTTTCATGAGCGTTTCTTAACGGTGGTGCAGAACCCCGATACGCGGGCAAAGGTCGCTTAGCGGACACAGCTGACAGTGGGGGCTGGCTGGTCCACAAATGTTTTGCCCAAACTGAACCAAGAGCTCGTTGACCTCAATCCAAAGTTCCTGAGGTAGAAGCGCTTCTAAGGCCTTTTCGGTTTCTTCGGGTTCATGAGTCTGCACCCATCCCCAGCGGTTCGCAATACGGTGTACATGGGTATCAACACAGATGGCTTGTACACCAAAAGCGAGGCCAAGAACCAAGTTTGCCGTTTTGGGACCTACCCCAGGTAAGGCAAGAAGAGCTTCTTTCTCAGAGGGTACTTTTCCCTGATAAGAATCTAAAAGAATCTGAGAAATTTCGCGGATATGTCCCGCTTTTGTTTTGTAAAAACCGACGGGAAAAATGGTTTGAGCGATTTCTTCTTCGGACAGCGTTAGCATGGCTTGGGGAGTTGCGGCTTTGGCGAAGAGGGCCTTACTTGCCTTCAACGTTACTTCGTCTTTCGTCCGAAGGGACAACAGCGTAGCAATTAAAATTTGAAAAGGACTTGCCCCCCCGGCATCTAACACATTCAGGCTAGGACGATCTTCGTCAAGGGTTTGACGAAGCGTTTTAAACGCCTGCTGCCAGGTCAAAGGGGACGTCACTCCTCGTACTCTTCTTCTTCCTCTTCTTCGGGTTCAAATTCTTCTTCAGAATCTTCGCCAAAAGCAGAGGCATGGGCCAACTTGGCCAAGGGTTCAAGTTTTTCGTGGACGAGCTTTTCAACTTCTGAAACGGCAAGGTCTAGCGAGAACGCCACTTCATCGATAAGCAGTTTCATGGCGCTATCATAAAGCTTTCGTTCCAAAATCGGCAATTCTTTCACTTTACTGCGGTGATACAGGTTCCGAACCACGAGCGCTATGTCCGTGATATCCCCGTTTTTCAGAAGATCTAAATTCATCTGGTAGCGAAGCTTCCAGTCGGCGGTCACCGGCTCGTACTCACTCGAAATAATCGCCAAAGCTTCTTGAGCCTTTTCTTGCGGAACAATGCTACGAATACCAATCTCAACCGCCTTGTGCACCGGAATCATGACAATCATGTCGGTGACAGGCAGGTAGATTTGGTAATACGGGGTGGGTTTACCTTTGAAGACCTTTTCTGTAATCAACTGTATGGTACCTACACCTTGCAGAGGGTAAACCACCTTTTGGTCAATCTGAAAAGGGTAGGTTCCGTTGGGAGAAGTATCTTCAGGCATGCCCATGATAATAGGTCATTTTTGGCGAAAAGTCAAACCTTACCGCATTCTTCCAGGGTTGCAATGGTTTCCAATAGAGGTTTTTGAAGGGATGGATATCCAAGGGGTTAGGATACCAACCCCCAACCAGTTCTCGATCGATCAAATTGAACCCAGGCGAGTGGCTGAGGGGGAGGAGTAGCCCGTTATCCAAGAGGTAGCTTTCGGCCTTGGCAAGCATCTTGTAACGCGCTTCCCCTGTTAAATGAGCGGCTTTACTTAAATAACCGTCATAAACGGGGTCAGCCATCCCAAAGGAGTTCAACGAAGAGTCTTTTTTCCAGAGCAAAAGAAAGGTGGTAGGGTCCAAATAGTCCCCAACCCAGCTAAAATACCCAACCGTGTGAGGAACTTCGGCGATTTTGTCGTAATACGAGCCCGATATCAACTTCTCTTTGACGGTTACTCCCAGCGCGCTCCAAGCTGACTTCAGCAGCCTCATTATCCTTTGGCTTTCTGAACCCTCGGGCAGGGCTAGGGTTACCGGGGGTAGCCCTTTGCCCAGGGGGTACCCAGCTTGGGCAAGGAGTTTTTTGGCCTCGGCCACATTGGTCTGTGATTTGATCTTGGGTGAGGGATAGCCTTCAAATTCAGGAATTAGCGTCGTACAGGGCTGAATATAGGGTTTTCTTAGCTCGTCCACGGGAGCGGCAAGCCAGAGGGCCCGGCGAACCAAAGGATTACTCCAGGGCGAATGGGCAACCCTGAAATACAAAAAGGTTGTTCCAAAGAGGGGAACCGCAGAGATGAGCTTATCGCTCAGGATGGCAGAGCCATCGATGCCATCGGCTAGCCAGTCGTAGTACCCGTCCTTAAACTCTTGGGTTACTTTAACGGCATCATCGTTGAAGGTAAAAACTAAATGGGGAATCTTGACATTAGCGCGGTCCCAGTAGGTGGGATTTTTGATCAAATCCCAACGTTCAGGGGTCCGGGTCAGGACCAAGTAGGGGCCATTAGACGCCGGAAAGCCTTTTCCCGTCGCTAAAAAATGGGGGTCGAGGGGAACAAACGCATAATGGCACAAAATGGGAAACAATTCGGGCGCAGGTTCATTTAGGCTAAGAACGAGGGTTTGCGGGTCTTTGGCTTGAATACCCAACTTCGTTCTGTCGGTGAGTTTGCCTTCGCGCCATTCTTTGGCTCCTTTGATCATGTCCAAAAGCGAGGCGTACGGCGCATGGGTGGCAGGAGACAAAAGGCGTATCCAGGTATCAACGAAGTCTTGAGCGGTGAGGGGTGTTCCGTCCGAGAACTTGAGTCCCGAACGGAGGTGAAAGGTGACGGTTTTTCCGTCCGATGAGGTGGTCCAGCTCGAAGCGGCGCCCGGTTCTGGTCTTAGCGAATAAGGATCATAAACGACAAGACCTTCATATAAAGCCGTATAGATTTCAGCTTCTATGGTTGTCTGACTTTTTTGTGGGTCAAGACCAACACTAACGGCTCCAAAGTTCACCCGAAATGGATGACCAGGATCATTGGGGTCCGTGGCTTGAGCCTGTAAGACTCCCGAGTTAAGAAAAACCCCGGTAATCAGTCCCCAAATGAGTGCTATTTTTTTCACTATACAACTCCCGCCAAGCTTACCACAGTAAACTCCTTTGAATGCGTTATGTAACTGAGAATTTTCTTGTTTGTTTAGCCGGCGTTGATGCCGGGCCCAGAACCTTCACCTTTTCGGTACCAGGTGACGAGTTCCTGCCAGACTTCACGGGTCTTGGTCATCAGGCTCGCCGCTTCGACCAGGTTTCCCCCTCGCCCTGCCATCTCAAGTTTAAGCGCGGACATCGAAAAAGGAAGGGCGTAAATACCGCGAGCCGCGCCTTTTAAGGTGTGGGCCAGACGAAAGCACTCGGAAGCATTTTGGGCCTTGACCGCCTCGTCGAGTTGGTTCATCAGCGCTTCAGAACGCCTTAGAAAATTCTGAACCATATCGTGCCCCGCCTGAGGACTGCCATACAAGCGAAATAACTCCCGCCAGTCGAGAGGAGGCCCTATTTGCAAAGGCGTACCTTGGGGGAGCATAAACCCAAACCCCGCTCCCTCTGCCATCACCAAGCGTTGAAATTCGGGTTGCCAGGACGGCAACTTTTCTGGGACGAATTCAGGAGTAAAAACTTGCGGCGCCAAAAAACACCATTCCTGTCTTCCATCACTTCCGCTGGCTAAGGTAAACTTCACCGTGATAACAGTTCTTCCTTGCGCAAGATCCGCAAAAAAGAGAAAAAGTTGATTTTTTAGGTGAGTGCGCCTTGCCTTAGCGCTTAAATCGTTGGGAGGCACGGTACCTTCAAAGCGACAACCCAGCGAGGGAAGCGTGAGGGAAAGATCCTCAAAGAGCTCCTGAACAAAGGGAAAAACCGGAAAATCCTCGGGTAGGTCGGGCATAGTCTAAATTTACGTAGAATTGGACCTAAGAATCAAGGGCGATCAGAAAAAGACTCGACTTGGTACGTCCAAAGCTGGGCTTCTTTTTGCTGCCAGGCCTCGAAAGGACAGCCCGCTTTGCGTGAAAGCTCGCGAAAAAAGCGTTCGCCCGGGATTTGTTCCCACACCTGGGGTAAAAAGGTCGCCCGTCGCCCCTGATAGTTCAAGATAATTCCGTGCGGCTCCTTGCTCTGCCAAGCTAAAAGCTCTTCAGCGGTCCCGTTCCACGGTTGGGGAAGGGTCAATATCGAGATTTCTATTCTTGTTTGAGCTTCTTCGGGGGGCGAGAGCGGGGCAAAGCGAGGGTCCTCAAAAGCGGCCGCATAGGCATTGCCTTGAATATCTTCGGCCAGGGAACGATAAGGCCAAAGGGTACCGATGCAACCGCGAAGGGTGCCCTTCTGGGTCAGCGTAACGAAGCACGACGCTGACCCAGAAGGGATCCCGCCCACCGAAAGGTCCCTCAGTGTGCCTTCTGAACGAATCGTCAGACGAGCTAGCTTCAGACAGGCAAGCTTTTCAGCGCTGCTTAGCATGCTCTCCCCCAAGCCAAGGCGGCATAACCCACCACAGACGAGGTGTCGCCCGAGGCAACTGCGCTGGTTTCGTAGTGCAAAAGTCGGCATTCCCAATGCTTTTGTTGGGCCAGAAGAACTAAGGCCGCTAAGGGTACCCTGCCGCAGGCCTCACCGCTAAGGACTTTACCCACCCTTCCGGCTTGAACATCGTCAAGATACCGCAAGTCCCGCTGCTGGGCCTCTTCCAGGGCGTGGTAGTGCGAAAGGTCAGTCGAAACAATAATGAGAGGCGGTTTGTCTTGGCAGAGGGCTTTGAGAACCGCTTCAGGATCACTTTGGCCGAAGAGTACCGCATCGACAGCCGCTTCAGGAGCAACCTCTCGAAGAAAGGGGAGTTCCACTTCTAAGGAATGTTCTGGTCGGTGAATCCGTCTTGAGTCAGCGTCGGACACAAACCCCCGAGACACCTCTTTAACGGTAAAACGAGAAAAATCCTTGCCGGGTAACGACCAAGCCGTATACGGGTTTGCCGCCAGGCCCGAAAACGCAAAGTGATGGCTTGGGCCCCACAGCAAGACCTCTTGGGGGGGCTGTGCGGCTAACCAGCCAAAAGCATAGCCTGCTGTGGTTGCCGAATACCGATACCCGGCATGGGGAACAGCTAGGGCAAAACAGCGAAAACTATGATGCTTATCAGGGTACTTTCCCTCAAGCTTTTGCCGAACAAGACTTTGCAGATTCTCAAAGGTAGCGGGGTAGAAGCTTCCAGCCCCGCAGGCGGGTCGTACCGAGGGGGTCATGACCAAATACCGGGAATGGTTTTTCCACACTGACATTGACCCTGAAAGGTCTGCGAATTCGAGTCCACAGGCCGCTCGATAAGAAGGGCTTGGCACTCGGGACAGGTCGTGTTATCACCGCCACGAGGGGTAAGACCCACGTTAAGATTGCCGAGATAAATATACTTTAAGCCCGCTTCGAAAGCTTGTTCCTGGGCCTGTTGCAACCGTTTCTCGGGGACGGGCGGTAGACGATACCGGTAATCCGGGTGATATTGGGTCAGGTGCCACACGGTACAACGGCCAATCCCTGCCAGCCAACGAGCCATGTCTTGTAGCTCTGACAACGTATCGTTAAAGTCCGGCACCACCAGGGTTGCCACTTCGGTCCAAACGCCTTCGGATCGAAAGGTTTCGATGGCGGCCAGGACGGCTCCTAGCTCTCCCGCTACTACTTTTCTTAGCCTCTCGGCGTTGAAACTTTTTAAATCGACGTTGACGGCATCCAAGACAGGGGCTAAGGACCTCACCCCACGAGCGCCCAACGAACCGTTGGTGACTAAAACAGTTTTGAGTCCTGCCTCGCGGGCCTGCAAAAAGGTTTCTCGAACAAATTCAATGGCAACCGTAGGTTCGTTATAAGTCATTGCCAGCGAAGGCGCTCCCGCGTCCAGGGTCATTTGCACAAGTTCGCTTGGACTGGTGGGGCGATATTCGTGGGGTAAGGGAAGCTTTTGCGAAATAGGGTGGTTTTGGCACCAGGGGCAGATAAAGTTACATCCCCAGCCGCCGAACGACAGTACACGACTTCCGGGTAAAAAATGGTACAACGGTTTTTTTTCAATAGGATCGTTTTGCCAGGCTGATAGAAGCGCCTCATAGGGACGGGCCAGCTTACCGTTTTGGTTAACTCGGACACGACAAAACCCGGTGCCCCCCGGGGGAATCACGCATTCTCGAAAACAAGCCAGGCAACGCACGGCGTTGTCTGGTGCTGGTACCCAAAAAGGGGTGGCAAGAGATTGAGGAACGGGGACGGACAACGTCGAAGAGCTCATAAGAAAATTTTAGCCCGTTGTGAGGCTTCTGTCCATGAGCTGGGGTTAAGGGATTCTTAAATACGACAGCAAAGACAGGGCCACACCGGCAAGACCACCGACAACGGCGCCGTTGACGCGAATATATTGCAGGTCTTGCCCAACCGCCCGTTCGGCGTGTTGAATGAACAGATCAGCGTCGATTTTCGTCAAAAGTTCCCCTACGGCTTTGGCGGTATGCTCCAGAGCCTTGGTTCGTTCGATGGCCAACCCCAGCCAACGACCAATGGCTTTGTTCATAACCTCGGGGTTGTCCGAGGGTGCTTCGAGTCCTTGGGCGAGAATTTTAAGTCCTGAGGCTTTCAGCTCCTCGTCAGCTAAACTTTCTTGAAACAACTTTTCGAGGGTTTGGCGCCGTTCGGAAGACGGCAGAGTCAAATCAAAGGCATACAAAACGAGAGTTTGACGAAAAAATTCGCGCAGGGGGTGGCTAAAATCTGTCTGCAGACGTTCCAGCTCGGTCAGACTGGTTTCAAGAAACTTATCGATCGTTCCCGACCCCAGGAATAGGGCCTTCCAGCCTGCCATTTTTCGAACCAGATCGGTGAGGTACGCCGTCAGCGTCGAGCGGTTTTTTTGTACCGCCTCTTTAAGAATTCCTGCCAAAGCGGTACCCGCGGTACGGTCCCAGCCTGCCTCTAACCCATGACGAAGCAGTCGTGAAAGCATTGAGGGGGCATCAACTCGCTCCAGATGACGCCAATTGCTGTCAAGAAGCCCCACAAAATCGACTTTTTCGAGCTCCGCTGTCAAAAGTTCAGGAGTAAGGAGTTGGGCCAGAAAGTGCGGAACCGCCTTGGCGACGTCCTTCTTACGTCTTCTTAGGACATCGACATGCGGCAAGGGGAGTCCCAAAGGGCGGCGAAAGAGAGCCGTCACGGCAAACCAGTCCGCCAGCCCCCCAACAAGAGCCGAAGAAAATAGCGCGTCGGCCAAGTGCCAAAGGTTAGGAAAAGTCTGACCAGTGGTGGGCCACCAGGGCTGAAAGCGGACAAACAGCCAACCTAGAGCCGCCACCAGCAACGAGACCGTGCCCCAGTGATTGCGTTTCATGAACTTAAGCCTCCCCAGCCTCTTAGTTCCAGAGCCTGCGCGGTTTCAGCGCCACGGGTCAACAGAATTCTCAATAAAACGATCGTCCAGAGTCTGACCAGAATCAGCGAGGGGCGAGGCTTTACCCCTCGAAGAAGAGCCGCGTCTTTGACGACAGCAGCCCGGTCAAGAATGCCGGGAACGGTGCTTATGGTTAACGAGACTAGCGCTGCTATTTGCAAGGCTTTGGTCCTTCCCCACGGGCGGGCCAGTTGACGTACTGTCTGGGCTATTTGACCCGGGCTGGTGGTTAACGTTAGCAGGTGGCCGGCTTCAAAAAGTAGGGCGACACGAAGAGTTTGGAGGCCTGCCTGAAGCAAAACCTGCTGGGGGGAAGCCCCACCAAACAGGGGGCTTAGACTTAAGATCCCGAGGACGAACAGAACTGGGGCAGGCCGCCACAGGGCCGAAAGGGGGGCTCGAATTCCCACCCAGAGGGCAATCAAAATAAGACTGGTGAGCGCGAGTACCCAAAAAGGGCCTTGGGTTACCACAAACGAAAAGCACAGGGCCCCGACCAGCTTGCTCAGGGCGGGCAAGCGGCTTAAAAAATCGGAACGTGGCTGGTAATGAAACAGAAGCGGACGTCCCATCTTAGCCGGGCAACCTTAGCCAGGTCAGTTCAGGGATTTTTTGGGCTTCCACGGGCGGCCGAAAGACTCCCGCCTGAGGGAGACTTTCCCAGCCAAGCACCGGTGAGCTATCCGAAAGAATTCTCCCCTCTTTCCAAAGCACCAGCCGCTGGGCGTGGGCTAAACACTTTTCGACATCGTGAGTGACCAAAATGATGGTGCGTCCCTCCTGGTGAAGCGCCAACAAGACAGAGAGAAACGCTTGTACCCCCGGCAAGTCTAGGCCAGAAAAGGGTTCATCGAGCAACAAAATGGCCGGCCTGAGGGCCAAAACTGCCGCAAGGTTGAGGCGGCGCTTTTCACCACCTGACAAAACGGCTGTTAAAGCTTTTTCGCGTCCTGCTAACCCGCATAGGTGCAGGGCTTGCTGGGTTCGTTCTTGAACCTCACAGGGCGATAAGCCCAGCTGATGGGGGCCAAACGCCACGTCTTCTTCAACTGTGGTACCCAGAATTTGGGCGTCAGCGTCTTGAAAGGTCAACCCAAAGAACGCCCTGCTTTTTGTCCAATGGCGTTGGGCTGGTAACCCATCAAGACGGATCTCGCCGCTGTCAGGGCGCTCTAGGCCGACTAAGTGCTTAAGAAAAAGGGTTTTTCCGCTGCCGTTGGCCCCTGCCATGACCGTAAAGCTCCCAGGAAGAAAGCCTAGGCTCACATCATCCAGGCCACGATGGCCATTGTCAAAGGTATGAACGAGGTGATGCGCTTCGACAGTGGGGATGTGAAGTTCTCTGTCTTTCATTCTCGGGGTCGGTGGGCAGTTTTGCGTAACAGGGGTAAGCCTTGGAACAGCGTCCTGGTCAAAACCAGCACTAGAGCACCTTTAATGAGGTCTCCCACAAACAGGGGAAGCATACTTACCGCGGTGGGGAGCAGGGGCGTCCCAACGGTAAACGCGTAAAAGGGGATGCCTAGGGCGTAGATGGCTACTATCCCCAGCAAAACCGCAAGACCATTGCGGGTCAGCGATTGACCCTTTTTATCCCGTACCAGCCCTGTAAGAACGGCTGCTAAAAGAAAGCCGAACAAAAAGCCTGCGTGCGGGCCAAAGAGTATCGTCAAGCCTCCGGTTCCCCCTGAAAAAACGGGCAGGCCCAAGCCTCCGATAAGCAGGTATAAAAGGACAGAAAGCCCCCCCCAGAAGGGCCCCAAGACTAAGCCAGCCAAAAGAACAAAAAAATTGCTTAAGACAAAGGGGATGCCCCCTAGTGGCACCGCTAACAAAGCTCCGGCGGCAATCAAAGCCGCGAAGAGCGTTGACCATACCAAGGGCACGAGGTTAGGAACACCGGAACCTTTTGTACTCATAAATCGACTCCCTCCTTTTCCTATCGGGAAAGACCGGGCCAGGTCAAGGCCGAAAAGCTTAGTGCCCCTTCCACACGCCCCCTTGGCGGAACGGAACAGCGGCATTGAGTTCTTGAACGCGCTGTTCTTCTTCACGGTTCACCTCATCGATGTACCATTGGAACAACGCCTCGCTAGCAGGGTCAAAAAAGCGGTGAAGGCTGTAATGTACTTCGGATTCAAACCCTCGGCGAACCTTGAGGGGACTTCCCGCTCCCGGGTCAAAGGCTGAAATTCCGTGTTCGATGGCCCAGCGAAGGGGGGCGTAGTAGCAGATGTTAAAGTACTGCAGGTCCACATGTTCTACCTCGCCCCAATAGCGGCCAATAAGTCGTTGACCGTTTCGCAACAAAAAACTTAGAGCTTGTGGTTGGGGGTCGGGGTCGCGGAAGGTCGCGGCAAACAACAAAAAAGGACGGAGTGCGTCTAAACCCTCAAAAAAGGCTGGTTCCAGAAAGCGGGCGGCCCAGGGACCAAATTGGGCGTTGGTTTTGTCGTAGAGAGCCCCCATCAGTGAAAACCAGTCTTCGGGGATGTCGGGCCCTTCAACCAATTGAGTTCGATAGCCCTGACGCTCAAAACCATCAATTTCACGACGGATATTGCGCCGTTGATTTTTGTCAAAACAGCCCAGGTAATCTTCGAAGCTGGTTAAGTCTCGGTTCGTCCAAAGAAAACTTTGGTGGCTCCAATGGTACCAGCTCGGATCCCGCTTTAAGACGGTTTCAGCCCAAGCGGGCGCGACAAAGTTAAACTGAAGGCTGGCCGCCTGTTCGGACCGTGCTAGCTTTTCGGCTTCTTCAAGCCACCGGGCGGTTAACGCTTGAGCGTCCTCTCCGGGTGCCGTAAGAACTTGCCAGCCAATCGAAGGGGTGGCAGGGCTCATCCCGACGAGTTTGGGGTACCAACGTCCCCCGTGACGTTTGGCAAAGTCCGCGAAGGCGAAATCATAGACAAATTCTCCCCAGCTATGACTCTTTTTATAAAGGGGGGCCCCGGCAACGAGGTCCTTGCCTCGCCACAAGGTCAAGTGGCGACCTTCCCAACCGTGTTCGGGGGCAATACTGCCTGAACTTTCTAACAGGTTTAACCAAGCCCATTCTAAGATGGGGGTGTAATGAGGGGCGGTAAGCACAGACCAGGCTTCGCGGGGGAGGTCGGCCATGCGCTGATCAAGACGAACTGTCAGCTCCATAGCCAAGAATATACGTAAAATTCAGCAAAAGCTTAATTTTTGGGCTTACAATAGGGTCGTGGCGCTACCAACGTTTCGCTCAGTTATTTCACGAGTGTTATTTCAGCTTCTCGGAGTTTTTCTTGGCGGGTTCTTCCTGTTATCCGTTCTTGTCTTGACGGCGTTTGAGCGACGAGAAAAGGAACAGCTATCGCTGGTGGCCAAGGGGTGTGGACAGGAGCTTTCTGATTTTCTTGATCGCCGTCAGGTTAATCTGAACCAGCTAGGCTTAATGCTTTCGACCTTTGACCCAACGCTCAAAAGCCCGGCAACGCCACAACTCTTAGAACATTGGGCCGAAGGGGGGGCGAGTTTTCGTGCTATAGCCCTTCTCGGTCCCCACCAGACCCCAACGCTATTTTGGAGTCAGCCGGATTTGCCTGAACAACTCACCCCCGAAACTTGGGTTGAGCTTCGGCAAAAAGCCAAGGGTTCAGGGGTGGTGGTGGACCAAAAAGGAAGACTGTTCTTGGTTCGGCAGTTTTCGTTCGGCTGGGTGGCTGCCCAGCCCGATCAAAGTCTGTTGGTGCACAACCTCGAAGAATGGGCACAAGCCGCAGGCGGGCGAGTACAAGTGCGTGATGGCCATGGATTTAGCCTTTTCGATACCGCCGAGGGTCCGGTTGCACCTGGATTGTCCGTGTCCTTGACCTTGCCTCAGGTACCTTGGACGCTCACGCTGTCGCGCTCTTGGAACGAGCTCTTGGCACCCTATCTACCGTTCTTGATTTTGCTCTTTGTTCTGTACTTGGTGGCGGCCGTGACGGTTCTTCTGTTTCGCAAATTCCTCATTGACAGATTGTTGCAGACGCTCGATAAGTTTCAGCGTGAAACGGTCAAAATTGCCTCGGGCGATTACTCGGTGACCTTAGAATACACCCCTTTTCAAGACCTGAATCATGTCCTAGAAGAACTCGAAGATCTGCGAGAAAAGATCTGGCTTCGCGAACAAGACCTCAGAGATTCCGAATACCGCTTTCGACGGATGTTCGAGGACGCTCAAATTGGGATTCTTCACTCCACCCCCGAAGGGGAACTTCTGGACCTTAACCAAACCATGGCCAAAATTTTGGACTTTCCCTCACCAGCCGAGGTAAAAGGGGCGTATTTTAGTGCCAGTGAGTTCTACGTCCGTCCCGAAGAACGTGCTCACTTGATTGCAATGCTTCAAGACAGTGAACATGGCAAGGCGCAGGCAAAAACCCGGTTTTGGACACGCGAGCGCACGACAATCCGCAAGGTAAACCTGTACCTGAGCCAGGTGTTTGACCCCAAGCGCAATGAGTTTGTCATCGAAACGTTTTGCGAGGATATTACCGAGGTTGAAGCCGCCGCCGAAGCGATTCGCCGAGTCAACGAAGACCTAGAACAAAAGGTCGAAGAACGCACCCGGCATCTCGAAATCGCCCTCGGAGACCTCAAAGCCGCCCAGGAACAGCTAATACAAGCCGAAAAGCTGGCGGCCTTAGGCCAACTCATCTCGGGGATCGCTCACGAAATCAACACCCCTTTGGGTGCCATCGCGGCTTCGAATGATAATGTTCTTGCCCTGCTCAAAAAGGTGCTTGAGTCGTTGCCGTGGTTGATGCAGGTGTTGTCGTTAGAACAGCGAGCGTTGTTTTATCGGCTGTACGAAGTGGGTAACCGCGAAATCTTGTTGGTTTCAGGGTCGCAACTACGGCAAAAAAAGAAGAGTATATTGGCCTTTTTTACCAAGGTTGGAGTGGAACTCGACGAAGAGTTGGCCGATAACTTGGCCGAGTTAGGGGTTGAAAACGAGCTGGAACCGTTTTTGCCGCTCTTGCGCGACCCCCTGGGTAAAGACGCCGTACGCATGATCAATGAAATGCTTAGCATGGAAAAATCTTGTGCCATCATCGACCAGGCCTCTGACAAGGCAGCAAAAGTGATTCAGGCGTTACGCACTTTTAGTCATCAGAACCAGGAAGAGCCCTACCAGGCGGTGGACTTGGCCGAAGGGTTAGAAACAGTGCTGACGCTCTTTCAAAACAAGATCAAGCTGGGGGTCGAGGTGGTCCGCAACTATGGTAGTCTGCCGCCGGTGGCCGGTTACCCGGATAAGCTGAATCAAGTCTGGACGAACCTCATAGCCAACGCCTTACAGGCTATGGACTACAAGGGACGTCTTGAGGTGACCATCTCGAGCGACGGGCCGTGGGCACGAGTCGATATCGCCGATACGGGACCGGGAGTGCCCCCCGAAGTTCAAAACAAAATTTTTGAGCCATTTTTTACAACCAAAAAGCCGGGAGAAGGAACGGGCTTGGGGTTGGACATCAGCCGAAAAATCATCGACGATCACCACGGTACCCTGACCTTTGTCAGTGAGCCGGGGCGAACCATCTTTACCGCAAGGCTTCCCTTGGCGGTGAGTGTTTAACCCCCAGCGGCTACCCCCGAATCTACCCCAAAACCTTAATCGCAGTCCGTACAGCCCGTTTCGAGGGGCGCGACTGACTGCTCGGTGGCATTGATACGCTCACGAATTTCTTGCAACTGGGGCAGGTGAGCTTGAAACGCTTCAACTACCCGAGGGTCAAAATGCGATCCCGAGGCTTCCACAATCATAGCGGTAGCCTGTTCAAAGGGCATGGCAGGTTTATAGACACGTTTGCTTAACAGGGCGTCAAAAACATCGGCTACGGCAGTAATCCGGGCTTCGTAGGGGATGTCCTTGCCTTTGAGCCCCTTTTGATACCCCGTCCCGTCCCAACGTTCGTGATGGTAATAGGCGATGTTCCTGGCCATTTCATCAATTCCGTCGGCACTGAGAATTTTGTAACCGTACCAAACATGCTTTTTCATGATTTCAAACTCTTCGGCCGTATAGCGTCCGGGTTTGTTCAAGAGCTGGCAAGCTACACCAACTTTGCCAATGTCATGAAGCCGCGAGTAGATCCGAATTCTTGAAACGTAGCTGTCGTCCATACCCAGCTTTTCGGCAAGAAAAGCCGCGTATTCCGAGACGCGAAGAATATGGTAGCTTGTATCTTCGTCATAGCTGAGGTTGGCCGCCTCTAAGGCGGTAATCATCGAAAAGGTGAGTTTTTCGATTTTTAGGTCTTGCTCGTGAATCAACTGAAGCTGAGTAAACTCGCGCAAGGCCTGCCTGATGGTAAAAACAAACTCTTCTTTTTTCCAGGGTTTCGTAATGTAACGGTACAGCTGAGCGTTGTTGACGGCCTGTTTGACCCCTTCAAGATCGGAAAAGCCGGTCAAAAGGATGGTGAAAGCCTCGGGAAACTGCGCCTTGATACGGGCTAGCAATTCATGCCCCTTCATGCCGGGCATATTCTGGTCCGAAATGATCACTGCCAGCCTTTGGTCTGACCCCGATAGCTCTTCAATAATTTGCAAAGCCTCTTCGCCGCTTTCTGCTGTTTCTAACACGCACAGCGAACCCAGGCTGTTGCGCAGTTCAATTCGAAGGCTTTGAAGGATTATGGGTTCGTCGTCAACACAGAGGATCAGCGGGGCACTCATACGTTCAGTCTAAATTGGCTAACCCTCAACGTCAACAGATTTACTACAAGACATGTTTACTATCGGACGTAGCACGGGAGTCACTCTGGTCAAAGCCCCCCCAGATCGAGCATGTTAAAGGTCTCAAGGAGCCGTAGGAATGCGCGAATTTTGGGCCATTGTCGAACTTCGCACCAAGCTCGTCAGCCTGACCTCGTTGGGGTTGGGGTTCATCCTCTTACTAAAAGGTTCCCAACCGCCTGTTTGTTGGGGGGCCGTCGTGCTCTTTGCCGTCGTGCTTTTTCTTTTAGATATGGGAACAACAGCCTTCAACACCTTTTTTGATTTTTGGCATGGAATCGACCGTCGTGAGCTGAACTTTGAAACCGATAAAGTGCTTGTTCACCAGGGAACGCCGCCCGGCGCCGCTTTGGTGATCGCCCTGGCTCTCTACATGCTCGCCGGAGTGCTGGGCTTGGGGCTGGTGGCCCTTCGCGGAGGTGTCATGGTGCTTGCGGGGGGCTTGGGGATGCTTGTAGGGTTTTCGTATTCGGGTGGGCCCTGGCCTTTAAGCGGTACGCCCTGGGGGGAGGTGTTTGCCGGGACCTTTTTAGGGGGGCTTGTGATCATCTTAGTTTATTTTGCCGGAACAGGAAACTTTTCGCCTGAAGTGTTGCGCCTCAGTCTGCCCTCGACGGCTATGGTGGCGGCGCTGTTGGCGGTCAATCATACTTGCGACCGCGAGCCCGACCAACTGGCAGGGCGACGCACCTTGGCCGTCGTCTTGGGGCCTTTAGCTCCGTGGGCCCCTTTTGTTTTAGGTGCCTCGGCGTGGGGGCTGAGTTTTGCCCTGCTGTGGCGGACCTTTACCCCCGTGTCGCTCAGTCTCTTTTTGGTAGGTGCGGTTGTTGCTGGGGCGGGGACTTTAAGCATGAAGCGCCGGGGCTTTTCTGCCAAAAG
>JAJXVP010000021.1 GCA_021782055.1 bacterium
ACACACTCAGACGACACAAGATTCCCGATGCACTATAGTTTAGCGTTTCAGCCGTCAAAGCTTCTTCTTGACCAAAATCCAAGCGGATCATAGCCAGAACGCGGTAACGGGGGTATTGGCGGGCCTCGGAGGAGACCACAGGTTGGGTATCCATAAACCAAGTTTAAGCAAAAATTTGGTCGAATGCCAGAGTATCAGAGAAAAGAGGGGGGATTGTCGCGAAAAATGGATACCGTGAGGCGGTTCGGAGTTTTTCGCTCATATTTGAGCTGGCCCTCGACAAGTTCTGTGAGAACTTTGAGCATAGTAACGCTCATCGCCAGGGACCCCCGTTCAGGCTGCCAAGTTTTGATAGCCCCCCAGGAATCCTCGATGGTCAATTCAAAACTCTGCTGAGGGCTTGGCGTCAATTTCACCGAGAGCGAGGCTTTTTCAGGTTGCGGTAACTCGGTTTCAAGCACGGCAGCAATGATTTCATTTACGATTAAACCGATTGAAAAGGCGGCTCCAGCTTCGATCTCGAGGGGGGGGATATCCCAGTCCAGGGTAAGGATAGGTGCCCAACCTAGCGCATTGACGAGGTGCAGTACCAAACCGGTTAGAAAGGGACGTAGGTCAACATGACCGTTGTGCTCTTCTTGGAAGGCTTGTTCTTGAATCTCGGCCATCGCGTGAATCCGATTTTGGCTTTCCCATAGCAGTTCGCGGGCTTCGGCATTGTGGGTATTTTCGCGCTGAAGATCAAGAAGGATCAAAATCACTTGCAAATTGTTTTTAACCCGGTGGTGCAACTCGGCCGTGCGTGAGGCTATCTCAGCTTCTAGCTGAGTTTGGTAATCGCGTCGCATCGCCAAAAGCGAAGCTCGTTCCCAAACCCGATGCAGAATCGTCGAGAGCTGTTCAAAACCAACGGGCTTCACAATAAAATCCCAAGCCCCTTTACGAATGGCTGTCATGGCTTCATCGACATCCGATTTTCCCGAAACGACGATAAAAGGCAAAAGAGGATTAACGGTGCGAACTTTTGCCAAAAGGGCAAGTCCATCGAGCCCACCTGGCATCAAAAGATCGCTCAGAATGGCATCGGGCTTGTGGGATAGAAACAGTTCCCAACCAACATCGCCGTTCAGCGCGGTCTTTACCTCATAGCCCAACATATTTAAAAACCCTGAAAGAACGGCTAGAACCGTTTCATCATCATCGATGACCAGAACAGTCTTTTTGTCAGTGCTATTCATTGACGGTAATCCCCATACCACCAGTGTACGAAACATAAGAAGAGATTGTCAAAGAAATTTGCCCAGGGCCAAAAAAATGGTGAATTTTCTGCTATTGAGGTGATTATGATTCAAGAAAAAACTTTAGCTCCAGATTTTACCCTAGCGGATGCCCAAGGAAACAGCGTTACGCTTTCTTCTTTGCGCGGAAAAAAAGTCGTGGTGTATTTTTATCCCAAAGACGATACGCCTGGTTGCACGAAAGAAGCCTGTTCTTTACGAGATGGCTACTCCCAGCTCTTGGCAAAGAATACGGTCATTTTGGGCATTAGTCCGGACAGTTCGGCCTCACATCATAAGTTTATCGAAAAATACGGTCTACCGTTCACGTTACTGAGCGACCCAGACCATACCGTGATGGAAGCTTGGGGCGCCTGGGGAGAAAAAAACCTGTATGGCAAAAAGTCTGTGGGGGTTTTGCGAACAACGTTTGTCCTTGATGAGCAAGGTGTCGTGACCAAAGTGATAAAAAAGGTAGACACAGAAAACCATGCGGTCCAAGTTTTGCCGTTTTTAGGGTAAGTCGAGCCAGCCCGGTTACATTTGGGACTTGTCCCAAAGAACAACAAGGTCAACTCGCCGGTTAAAGGCTTGTCCCTCTGGAGTAGCATTGGTTGCGATAGGCCGGGTTGATCCATATCCGGCCACTGAAGCTTTGTCTTCAGGAAAGCCATAACTGAAAAAAAGGTTCAAGACGGAAAGGGCTCGTTCCGTAGACAACTGCCACTCTTTGGCAAAACGGTCCCCTTCTACGGCGGTGCCGTCCGTATGGCCCTCAATGCGGATCGCGTTAGGAAGCGCTGTCAGGGCTTCGGCTACTTTTCCTAAAAAAGGCACCGACGGAGGGCTGATCTCAGGACTACCAGGTGGAAAGAACGTATCAGAAAAGAGCGTTATTCTAATGCCATCTTGGATCTCGCTGATCTTGTATTGGTTCTGCGGCATAATATTTCTTAAGCGGTACTCGAGCTGTGTCATCAGGGCATTGCGCTTTTCGCGAAGAACCTTTGAGGGATCAATTTGCTGTTTGCCTTCGAGCATCATACCCTTGGTTCCTTTGGCGTTCTTTTCTTGGATGATGTAACCGAGGTTAGCGCCTTGAAAAATCGTCTGAAAAGTCTGAGCAAAATCTTCGTTGATGAGGGGTTTGTGGGGGGCTAAGGCGTACAAGACGATAAAAAAGAGCATCAGCAGAGTGATCATATCTGAATAGGTCAAAAGCCAGCGTTCTGCGTTATCATGACCCTCATCGCCGCCTCGACGAACTCTTTTAGTTGAAAACTTTTTGCCTGCCACGGTTAATCCTCACCTCCGCCTTTATCCAAAAGCTTTTGTTCAGCTTCTTCCAAATAGGACATCATTTTTTCTTTTACGAGCATGGGGCTTTCTCCTTTATGGATCGCAAAAACCCCGGCAAGAATCATTTCCATCCGCAACTTTTCTTTTTTAATTTTTCCTTTGAGCTTGTTGGCAACGGGTAAGGCAAAAACGTTCGCTAGACTGATGCCGTAAAGGGTGGCGATAAACGCTGCGGCGATGGCATGACCCAAATGTTCGACGTCTCCGGCTAAGTTTCCCAAAACAAGAACCAGACCCGTAACCGTACCGATAATCCCCATCGTTGGCGCAAAACCGCCCGCCTGAGCGTAAATCTCGGCGTCTTCTTTCTTTTTGGCTTCGTAAATGGTCATATCGGTATCGAGGATCTTTTCAATTTCTTCGGGGTCAACTCCGTCAACCACCATGCGAATTCCCTTCCGAAAAAGAGGATCTTCAATGTCGTCAACCATGTCATCCAACGATAACAGACCTTCTTTGCGGGCTTTATCCGAGAGGTCAACGATCTGTCCGGCGAGCTCGGCATTGGCTTCATTGGCAGGCGTAAACGATTCACTCAAGATGGCACCGATACGGAGAAAATCTTTAATGCCAAACGAAACGATCAAAGCACCCGAGACACCCGCAAAGATAATGATAAACGCTGACAGCCCCAACAACGAGGCAGGGTTACCGCCTTCAATGATGTAACCGGTGACGATGCCGCCCATACCCAAAATGAGCCCGACCACCGTCGAGATGTCCATGCCTTTGCCCGCTTTCATATTTCCTTCTATCGGAAGCTCTTTCGATCAGGTTAATACTTGAACCCGCTCCGACCGACAAATTCTCGTAAAATTGAGAAACTTGGGACGGGAAGGTCGGTCATAGGAATGAAATTATCCAAGAGCGACAACAAATAATAGGCCTCCGTGTATTCAGGTTCGGTGGGAGGGACAGTTTTTAATAGAGGCACAGCCACCTCTTTGAGAACTGCCAATTCGTAGTCCAACGAGCTGTTAAACGAGGCGTCCGCTGATTCTTGAAAGGGAAAAATATTCTTGTCCTCGCCGCGCCTTACCGAAGGCCACTGGCGTAAGGTATGCAGAGCGGAATAGCCCCGAAATTGAAAGTCGCGAACCATACGGCGAATTAGTCGGTTGTCGGTGGTAGAAAGCCGGTTGTGTGGGTCGATGACGAGGGCTGTCAAAGGCGAAACGTAAATTTTGTACTTTCTTTCGCGGGGAACGAGGGGGGTTAACGCATCATTGAGACCGTGGATCCCTTCCATGATGAGAAGGTCACGAGGTCCGAGGGTTAAAGGACGACCCTGGGGTTTTCTTGCCCCGGTCTTAAAATCAAAGATGGGCGTTTCGACGGACTTTCCTGCCAAAAGAGCTACCAGGTGTTCGTTCAGTAGCGGTATATCCAAAGCTTCTAAGGCCTCGAAGTCATAGTTGCCCTCAGCATCCTTGGGGGTGTGCTCACGGTCCAAAAAGTAATCGTCCAACCCTAAGAGTCGGGGCTTAAACCCTACAGCCTGTAAGTGGACGGCAAGTTTTTTGGTAAAGGTAGTTTTTCCCGAGGATGAAGGGCCCGCCACCAAAATCAACTTGAGGGTAGAGCTTAACCCCGCCAACTGATCGGCTAGACGGCTCAGCTTTTTTTCTTGTAGGGTCTCGGCTACCTGGACAAAGTGAGATGCCTCTTTAGGTTTAGCGACGATTTCATTAAGTTCAGGAACAGAAGGAATTCCTAAAATATCGATTAAGGTTTTGTATTCGCGCGCTGTTTGCACCAAGAGAGGTTTAGAGGGTACCGGGGCCAGGGCAAGGGGCCAGCGTTTTTCAGGAAAAACTAAGAGTAAGCCATCCGGGTGGGGTTGGAGATCGAAGACCGCGACGGCTCCCGTCGAAGGAGCTAAGGGAAAGTGCTCTAAGGCCCAGAATCCATCACACTCTACACAAGGAACTTCGGGCTGGTTCTTTTGAATGATGAGCTTTCCTGACTCGCTGGTGGGCGTAAACAGACGGCTGGCTTCGGCATAGGGCAGTCGATGTGGCTCCAGGGGGAGATCACGCTCGATAAGTGCTTGCATTTCAGCTTTTAACTGAGCAAGGCGCTCCGGGGTTAAGGTGCCGGATTCATCAAAAAAGAGGTAGGCATTTCCCAGAGAGGGCCCGATTCGGAGTTTTTGTTCTGGAAACTTTTGACTTGCCAATTCTAAAAGAAAGCAAAGGGTTTTACGGTAAATTTTGTGACCCATCGACGAATCGGCTAAAACAGGTTCAAGCGTAGCCGAGATGGTGAGCGCCGAACGTAAACTTCTTAAACGCTGATTCACCAGGGCGCCTAAAATTGCGGGGGTCTGAGGTTTGGCCGGTAAAAGATTGGCAAGAGGCGTTCCCGAAGGAACGGTGAAATGGGTTTGTTCTAGGGTTACAGAAAGTTGCGGCATTCTTTCAGAATAGTTCAACGCGTTAAGGAAGGGAAGGGGGGGCTTCGTCAGTCTCGGTCTTGGAAGTTGTATACTTGGAAGTTGTATAGAAGACTAAATGACTCCGCCCATAGGTTCGGTGGTCGAACTGGTGTAAAGTACCAACCTGTTCTGGGTAACTTTCTTCTCCGGGGTAGTGCATCACCAGAGTACCTTGGGGTGCTAACAGTTCTCGCTGTGCGACGAGTTCGAGAATTTCTAGCTTGCCCGCAAGAGGAAAGGGCGGATCGGCGTAGATGAGGCCCCATTGACGCTCAGCTCGCTTAAGAAACAGCTTTACGTCGGTTAAATGCAGACGGACGGGTTCTTCCACCCAGGACAAGTTTCGCAAAATGGTTGGTTTTTTGCCCCAGTCTTTTTCGACCAAATCTACCTCGGCGGCTCCTCGGCTCGCACTTTCAATGCCGACGAGTCCCGAGCCGCTAAATAGATCGAGCACAGAGGTACCCTCTAGCGGGCCCAAAATCGAGAATAAACTGGTTCGCATACGATCCATCGCCGGGCGTATTTCCCCTTTGGGGCATAGAACGATACGGCTTCGGTACTTACCTCCAGTGATCCTCACCCTTACTCCTTAAGTTTTTCGTAAGTATGAAAGTAATGGTACTCGAAGCTCAATTCCTTGACCAGTCGAAACCCCTGCGCCTCAACAACTTGCTTGAGCCGTTCGGGACTGTAACGGATATCTACAGGAGGTCCAAACGGGGTAGCGAGCTTAAACTCGACAAAATTGAGGCGGCTTGTTGGACGGAGCGTCGAGCCCAGCAGTTCTAGGAGCTTCTCTTGGCAGGGCATATCGTGAAAGGAATTGGAAAAGAATACCTGGGATGCGTCCTGAAACCCATGAGCTTCGGCCCAGGGGCAGATATTGCCAGGAACGGCAGTAATATTCGACTGTTGGTAGTTTTCGCCCTGAAAAACGTCAGGACGGGCGTCAAAAGCCACAACTCGTAAGGCTTTTTCTGCGAATTGTGCGGAATAGTGCCCATCGCCAGAACCAATATCGTAAATGGTATCGTGTCCTTGAGGGTTAACAGCGTCGACTACGGCTCCAGCAATTTGGTCGCGAAAGGCCATGCCTTTGCCATGCCCGCTTCCTGCACCGTGTTCGTGATTTGCCATGGAAAGCTCCTTGAATAGCTTGGATTACTTAGAAAATACACCTTGTCATGGTTAAATACTATTAGGAATGCTATAACTCGTGGAAAGTTAAAGTAGGTTGAAGGGGGAAGCCATGTCAGCAGAAGAGATCATTCAGCGCATGAGTGAGTTAGCCGAGCGATTGTTGTTGTGGCAAAGGCAGTACGCCGAAGGTCGGCCAACAGTTTCAGATCTTGAGTATGACAAATTTTGGGATGATTTACGCCAAATGGAAGAGCTGTACCCCGAACAGAAACTTTCCTGGAGCCCCACCCAGCGCGTTGGGAGTGACCTTTCGCATGAGTTTCCCGAACGTGCGCATGAAGTGCCGGTCTTGAGTCTCGATAAGGCTTACGCCGTGTCGGAACTCGAGACGTGGTTGAACAAGAATCAAGGGTTGAGTTCACAACCCCTGGTTGTTGTTGCAGAACAAAAACTTGATGGCTTGTCGGTGGTGCTGTATTACGAAAATGGCATTCTGGATCGAGCTTTAACCCGTGGTAATGGTTGGGTAGGGAACGACGTTACTGCCAACATAAAAACCATTCCGACCGTTCCGCTTAAGCTTGAACCTGGTCTTAGATTGGCGGTGAGGGGTGAGGTTTACCTCCCTAAGTCGCAATTTTCTGCCATCAATGCCCGTCAAGAGGAACCCTACGCCAATGCTCGCAACTTGGCAGCTGGAACTCTGCGCCGCGTAAAAAGCCGTGAAACTGCCGAAGTTCCCCTGCACATTTTTTGTTATGAAGCGTTTTTTTCAGCTTGGCCGGGGCAAACTCTGCCCTCTGGTCATCTAGAAGCATTGGCAGCGTTAAAAACATTGGGGTTCCCGGTAAACTCCCCGGTAGCGGCGTTGTCTCCCGAGGGACATTTTACAGTCAACCAGCACCAAGCCCTTGCCCAACTAAACTGTCGAGGAGCCAACTATGCCTCCTTGGGAGAGCTTGTCGAGGATCAAACCCGCCAACGGCCAACACTTGACTGGGATATTGATGGCTTGGTGTTTAAAGTGGACGCTTTAGACCTCCGGGAAGAGCTGGGTGCTACAGAACATCATCCCCGGTGGGCGGTAGCCTACAAGTTTGAATCGCCTCAAGGGGAAACGAAGGTAGAAGAGATCACGGTTCAGGTGGGAAGGACGGGGAGGGTGACCCCGGTGGCGAGAGTAACCCCGGTGGTGGTGGGTGGCAGTACCATTACCTTTGTGACGTTGCACAACGAAGGGTTCATTGAAGGCTTGGAACTGAATGTCGGTGACGTTGTGGCGATTTCTCGACGGGGAGACGTAATTCCTGCTGTAGAACGGGTGGTCGAAAAGTTAACACCGGGCACGTGGAAATTTCCCGATTTTTGCCCCTCTTGCGGTTCTTGCTTACGAAAAGAAGGGGCCCATGCCTTTTGCCCTCAGCCGGATTGCCCCGACCAAAGGCGTTTTCGGCTCATTTTTTTTGCCGGCAAGGATCAAATGGATATTGAAAATCTTGGTCCTGAAACGGTCGACACCCTGATCTCGTTGGGCTTAGTGAATGATCCCGCCGATTTTTTTACGTGTAACTATGACAAACTTCTTGAAGTTCCGGGCTTTGGTCCGAAAAAAGTGGAGCTGATTAGGTCGGGTGTCGAAAAGGCGCGAAAGCAACCTTTCTTGCGAGTTTTGACAGCGCTTGGTATTCCCGACCTAGGCCCCAAGCTTGCCCAGCTGTTGATTGAAGCTGGCCTAAACAGCTATTCCGCTTTGTGGGATGCTCTGGAGAATCGAGCCGAAGAGCTGGTGAGTTTGCCAGGAGTCGGTGAAAGAACGGTTGAAAGTCTCAAACTTGGCTTATTGAAACCTAGCGTCAGTCGGCTTATCGAGAAACTGACACAAGCCGGTTTGGTGATGGAAGCTCAAGCTCCTCGAGGACCCGACAATACAGCATTTGCCGGTACCGTCTGGTGTGTGACGGGTTCCTTTGAAAAGTTTCAACCGCGCTCCCTTGCGGAAGAAGAAATTCTCAAACGGTCGGGCAGGGTTGTATCGGCAGTGAGTGGAGTGACTACCCACTTGCTAGCCGGAAGCGGAGCAGGAAGCAAATTGCAGAAAGCCCAGAGTTTAGGCGTGAGGGTAGTTACTGAGCAGGATTTTCTGAGCGCGCTGGCACAAGAGCGTGTACCCGGACTTTAAGCTCTGGCAGGAGGTCTGCTTCAAACCAAGGATTCCGTTTTAGCCAAAGCTGGTTCCGGGGAGAGGGGTGAACAAGCGGAAAAAACCTTTGGGGAAGTGACAGGAAGTTTCGTACGGTTTCGGTGAGCGTGCTTGCCTTTCCGAGGTAAAACCGTTGTGCCCAGGCTCCTACCAGAAGAATGAGTTGTATATGAGGTAGTGCCGACAAAAATCTCATCTGCCAAAGCGGGGCACACTCAGGCCGAGGGGGGAGGTCTCCGCCTTTGCCGCGACCGGGGTAGCATAAACCCATGGGAACGATAGCCACACGGGTTTCATCATAGAAAACTTCCCGGCTAACCCCCATCCAGGCTCGCAGTCGATCGCCGCTCGCGTCATTCCAGGGAATTCCTGTTTCATGAACTTTGGTTCCTGGAGCCTGCCCCACAATGGTGATCACTGCCGAAGGATGTGCTTGAAAGATGGGTTTAGGCCCACGAGGTAAGCTCGCTTCGCAAACACGGCAGGCCTTAGCCTCCTCCTTGAGTTTTAAAAATTCTAGAGAAGGTAACAAACTATACGCCATGAAACCAGTCTAATGCTGACGAAAATGCTTGACAACCCGATTCTGTGTGCAGACCTTTGCGGTAAGGAGTTCTTATGAAAAGCATCCTCGGAATTACCGCTGGAGTTCTTGTTGTCCTCTTGGGGGCTTCGTGTTCCCAAGCCCCGAAACCGAAAGCTCAGCCCGTTGTAAAACCAGTTTACCACGCGTACTTGACCCTGTTGACGGGACAAATGACAGGAAAACCTGGTTGGCCGCAATTTCAACCGGCCGATTTTACTCTACCAGCAGATTCCGACGTCGTTCTAACCATTACCAGTTATGGCGATGATAGTGCCACGGTCTCGGCCCCTTATGACAAAGTCATGGGCACGATAGACGGGCAAGAACTTGTCAACGGAAAATCCGTAAGCTCGGTTCCGCTGAAACAAATTGCTCATACCTTTTCTATCGATGCCCTTAAGCTGAACCTACCAATACCAGCAGTTCAGCACCACAAAGGGCCCATAGTCCCTGTGGTTGTTGTCGCCGAGATTCATACCCCTGCTTCCGGGACTCAAACCTGGCAGTGCTATGCCGCCTGCGGTACGGGTAAAGCTGGTTGGGACGGATCCATGGTTACCGACGGCTACATGACGGGCAAGGTTACCTTTTCGAATCAGTAGAAATTGACGTTTAGCGCTCTCCGTGCGAAAATCTTCTTATGCACCGAGATAGCCGGGGAGCTTGGACAGAAGAACTCTGGAAGCAATTCAGAGCTTCTCACCTGTCCACCCTCTACCTCAGTGGGGTTTCTTCCCGTGATGTTCGTAGTGATCTGTCTCGTTTGGCACACAGCTATGGAGTGATGTGGTGGGATCTTTCACTTTCTGATAAAACGGATGAACCTTACGAGCCTTTGTTAAGCCTGGCTCATTTGTGCCTTGAAGAGCTGTCAGAGGAGCAACGTGAAGGTCTTTTGCGGTCATCGATTTATCCTCCTCTTTTGCCGCTTTTAAAGTTACCACTGCACCAAGTCCTGCCGCTTTGGCACTCGTTAGAGCCTCCCCCGTTTGAAGAGCAAGAGTATCATGCCATACGTCAGGAGTCTTCTGTCGAAGAATTTCTAAAGTTGGCATTGAGCCAAAATTCCCAAGAGCGCTGGATTCTATTTCCCGATGCGGTGACCTTGCCTTTTTCCACCTTAAGTGTCCTGAACCGAAGAAAAAATGACCCTGTTGGTACTGTTTTTTTGATCCCATCGGGACGGGGACCATCGGACCTTGAGGCAGAAATTAGGGCACCGTTTCTTGCTAAGCTTGAGAATAAAGCTGTTGTAAAAAAAATTGTATTTGAAGAAGAGACGAAAGAATTTTTACCAGACAGCAATAATAATTTTCATGAAAAAGATCCCCTTGAGAACGTCCAGCAATTTTTAGCTTGGAGATTATGGCCTGATGCGCGCCGAATTGTCGAGAGGGCCGAACGTGTTCAACAAGAAGCATTGAATGCCGACAAACATTTTATTTGGCAGTGTGTTAAGGCTGAACTGAATTGGGGAGAAGGGCGATTTGATCAAGCCTTGTTCAATTTTCAATCGTTATTTTCTCGATACCATAAGTATCCCATTGAAAACAGAAATGATCAAACGCTCCTGGTCTTGGCTTTAAGAATCGCGCAGGCTTGTTTTCAACGGGCGCAGTGGGAAAAAGCTAAATCGTATGCGTTCTTAGCTCTATCCTTGGCTCACGGGCAGCCTAAGGGGTATCAGCTTCAAGCGCGCGAAGTGCTTCTTCTGATTGATCAGGCAGATTTTTGTTTAGAGGAGGATCAGTGGAAACAAACTTATCAAGCCGTTATTGGCGACTCCAAAGAGTTAGACTGGGTTAATACCTTGTCCTATTGGTATTCTAGGCCGGATCGTTTTAATCCGCAGAAAGAATGGTCAGTGGTAAAAACCTACCTCCATCAGGCCGAGCTCTTGGCACAAGCCCAAGATAACACTTTTCGTTTGGCGGAGGTTTATCATGCGCAGGCCTTGGTTTATATAGCGCATAGTGAAAATTCCTCGGTTACGCCATTTTATCGAAAAGCAGAACGTTTGTTTCAAAACCTTGGTAGCAATCTCAAGCTAGCCCAGTTGCAAAATGGCTTTGGTTACTTTTGTCTTCAGACCGGACGATTCCGGTTGGCAGAAACCTATTTTAGGCGAGCTTATGGAACGGCCACTCGACTGAGAAGCGTCCACGAAAGTGCAATGGCCCTTCGAAATCTTGGTTTACTGTACATTTTTTGTGGTTACTTTTCCGAAGCCATTCCATACCTAGAAGAGCTAAAAAATATCGTTGAAGAATTTGGCTTAGAGTCCTTGTCGTATCATACCAAAGAGGGAGTCGATGTTTTATTGGCCTTAGCGTACGCCCATGTTAGCAGACCACGCTTTTTAAGCCTCTTCCATCACCTTTTCTCAGGAACTCGTGAAACGCCTGGGTTCAGTCAGCGGCCCATCGAGGAGAGGCTTTACTTCCTTATCGTCAAGGCGTATGAAGCGCGTTTTCGCGAGGAACTATCCTTGGTAAAACAGTTGATGGACGAAGCAAAACATGTTGTGAAAGAACTTCCGAAGGCACTAAGTTTCTTGGTAACCTTGTTTTCGAACGAATACACAGACTTGTTCCCAAGAGATGCGAAGCCGATTGTTAAACCCATGCCTCGGCCACGTCCGGTCGTTGATTTTCGTCTCATTCATGAAGCTTTTGACCTGACACGAGTATTGATGGATTGGCAACAACGAGTACAAGAGTTGGATTTTTTGAGTGCTGTGCAAAATTTATTTCAGCAAAAACGCTCCGAGAGAGAACTTTTGAATCAAGCTTTAGACCTCATCCACCTTAGCTTTCCCCTTGACCTTTCTTGTGTTCGTCGAGTTTATCGTAGGGGCAAGGTGTGGGCACAACGCCAACCAGATTTGTGGAGTGCGCCAGATCAACAGTGGCTGAGCGAAACTTTAGATAGCCTCTTGGTTCAAGGCGACTTCTGGCATCACGAAAGTTTAGAAAACAACCAACCACTGAGCATTCAGTTTACGCACCTTATCCAAATCCTTACGTTGGCGCCACGATCATCTCGATGGCAATTCTTTTTTGGAGCTAGCCGGGGATCCCTGACCATCAAAGATTTCACGACCCTGGGACTGGCCTGCCGGCTACTTGCTACCGCCTTGGATAAGAGTGAACAGGAGCGGGACTTGGCCGAATTCGCACGGAAAGTTGAAGAAAAAAACTTGAAACTCTATGAACAAGCCAACCATGATAGTTTGACCGGGCTGTATAACCGCCAATTTCTTTTGCACAAACTAGAGGCCGAAATTCACAGACTTCAACGTTATCCCTCGGTGGGAAATGGGCTAGCGTTATTATTTTGGGATCTTGATCACTTTAAATCTTACAATGACCTTTTTGGTCACGCGGCTGGTGACGTAATTTTAAAGTCTGTCGGAGCGATGTTGTTATCATTAGTCCGCAGCTGTGATGTCGCGTCCCGCTTTGGTGGTGATGAATTTGTCCTGCTTCTTCCAGAAACAACCGAAGACGGAGCTCTCCGGGTTGTCGAAAGATTTTTCTCGGTTTTTGCGCAGGGGCTAAGCGTGCACCAGCAACTGGAAGAGTTTTTAGGGCACACTGTGCAACCCCCACAGCCAGCGTTGACGTGCTCGGTGGGAATTGCTATCAACCATCCTAATTCGTTGTTAAGGGCAGATGAACTTCTCGGGAAAGCCGATGATGCGCTGTATCGTGTAAAACGCTTGGGAAAAAACGGAGTCATGTTCGCTGGAGAGGAACAAGTTAGGATCATCTAAGACAAGTTAGATTAAATTCCGGATCATCTCTGCCTATCAACTTGACAGGTTTTGCGAGATAATTGCACACTGTTCCTTATTATTTGCATAACTTGAATCGAGGTTCTTGTGATGGAAAAACAAAAAAATCCAGAAAAAAACACTTTTGTTTACGCTGTCATACTTGGTGTGATCAACTTTATTCTTTTTGGAATTTTACTCTTCCTAGGGCCCGTGCCAAGTTTATGGACACTCGTCTTTTTGGGAATCCTAGCATCGACGGGGCTTTCCCTGCTCCTGGCAAAAACCAACATGCGTATTACCAGGGGGCTTCGTCAAGAAATTCTTGTTAAGCTGGATTCTCTTCGGTACGGCATTCTGAGAATGGGGCAGGGTGACTTAACTTTTCATGCAGCTCCACCCGCCGATCAGCGAGTGTGGTCGAGTCCTCAAGCGGGCAAGCAAGAAGAATTTCAGTTGTTACAAAATGCTGTTGACACCTGTTTGCTTGATTATCGTGCCCTAACCCGAGACCCGCTCAAACGAATTGCTTTTTTTGGGCCCGACTCTACAAAAGAAGGGATGGCTTGCGCTCAAAAAATGGCCCAGCTAGTCGGACACGGCAAAATCGCAGTGATTAGTGATAATCCCATTGCCAATGGGGTATCAGGAATGCGCACCAAGGGCTTTTTGGAAGAGCTGACCGAACATTACCCTGGCCTTGCTGTAATAAAAGTGGTGCAGGTCAATGAAGATTCTGCACTTGCCACAGCTGCGCTGAAAGAAATTCTTGAGTCTGCTCCTGATCTACAAGGGTTATATTTGACTGAGCCGACTCATATTGGCGTGCTTGTGCCGCAATTGAAGCTCAAAAATCTCGCAGGTAGGGTGAAAATCGTCGTGCATGACCTCACCCCAGAACTGACAGCGTTTGTGTCGGCAAACCTTGTGTCGGCAGTGCTTCATCAAGACCCCTTTGCGCAAGGACGAGACCCTGCGATTCGGATTTTTCAGCACCTCGTTGAAGGCTGGGTTCCTGAAACTATTCAGTTGGTACCCCCCATGGAGTTCATTGAGTCGCAAAATCTAGCTGAATTTTGGCAGCAAGGCCGGGGCTGGGTTGAGTCCGAAGCACGAGCGGCTCGCCGTATAAAACCCAACAAGAAGGCAGAGCGCCCGCTTAAAATTGCCGTTATTAGTTTGGATGTCAATGATTTTTGGTTTCAAATCAACGAAGGAGCCAAAGCTGCCAACCAAGAGCTTAAGTCCTGGGGGGGCGAGGTCAAACTGATTATTCCCCCCCGTGTTCCTGACGCCCAAGGTAACCCTCAAATTGATCTGTCTGAAAAGACCTTGCGCCCTCTTTTTGAAGCTCTAATCCAAGAGGGGTACACTGGAATCGCTACCTACTGCTTCACACCAGACCTTGTCACGTTGATCAATGAGGCAGCTCAGCGCGGAATAACAGTTATAACTTACAATGGGGAACTTAACTGCTTACGCTCAAACATTGCCGATATTTCCTCAAGCTTGACTAAGCTTCTTCCTTATATTGGGAGTTTAACCGAGATTTCGGGAAAAACCTTGCAAGAAATGAACTCGGTAAAAGAGCAGGGTGAGTCCGTTGCCTCGGGGGCTCAAGCTGAACAGCAGCGAGTGGATGAGACCCGTGAGGTGTTGCAGAAGTTTAATGGTGCGGTGGAAAGTATTCGCGAAGAGTCACAGCAAAGTTTGGCCCAGGTTCAAAAGGCTGTACAGGCGGTGGAGGTCGGGAAAACTTCATTGACCGAGATTTCTGAAGCGCTACAGGCCGTAACTCAAACGATGGACTTTGTTGCTCAAACAGGTGAGGAGCTTCAAGAACGTTCTAGGCAAATCGATGAGGTCGTCCAAATGATCAAAGATTTTGCCGATCAAACCAATGTTCTTTCCATTAACGCCTCCATCCAGGCCGCAAGGGCGGGAATACAAGGTCACGGCTTTGCTGTCGTGGCGCTTGAGGTACGCCGATTAGCCGAGAACAGTCAAAAAGCTGTTAATGACATTCAGTCTAGGGTGTCCGCGTTGCAAAAAGAAATTGATGCTGTGACTCAGCAAATTCAAAGTGGCGTCAGTCGGTTAGTGGGTGCCCAAAATGCTGGGCAAGAGACCGAGAAAGTCTTTGAAGAGATTCAAAGGAAGGCCGATGACGCCCATCAAGCCATCAGACGTATCGCAGGAGCTGTGGAACCCCTTCAAGAAGAGACAGCTGTTCTTAGCCAAGCACTGGCGGCTGTTCAAGGTGTCGCTCAAGGTAACCAAACCGCCGCGATTGCCCTGAGAGATTCTGCAGATCAAATTGAACACGACGCTCGAAAAGCCGACGAAATCGCAGGGTTTGTTCGTCAGCGTATCACGGCAGAGTTCGGGGTACTTCGCAAGATCACTGCAATCGAAGATCTGAATTAAAGTAATGATAATTAAATATAGATAAACCTGTTGCAAATTTAACAGGTTGTCTTGTCAGAGCCTTTTTGTCTCTCCATAATAAGTTCAAGATATATCGATAAAATACTTATTAAATAAGGAGGGGCTCTATGGATGCCTCATCAATCCAGAAGACTTTTGACCTTGAAGCTTTAATTCTTCAGGTTAAAATCGCGCAACAAGAGTATGCTCGGTTTTCACAGACTAAAGTGGATGAAATCTTTCGTGCCGCCGCCATGGCCGCCAACCAGGCACGAATTCCGCTGGCTCAGCTGGCTGTCGAGGAAACAGGCATGGGACTTGTCGAAGACAAAGTCATTAAAAATCACTTTGCATCAGAGTTCATTTACAACAAGTATCGCAATGAAAAAACCTGTGGGGTGATTGACCACGACGAGGCCGCAGGGTGGACAAAAAGCGTGGAACCGGTGGGGATTTTGGCTGGGGTGATTCCCACAACAAACCCTACCTCCACGGCCATTTTTAAAGCGCTTTTAGCGTTGAAAACTCGAAACGCCATTATCTTTGCGCCTCACCCACGGGCAAAACGGTGCACGGTTGAAGCCGCACGATTAGTTCATGACGCGGCTGTCGCGGCAGGGGCCCCCCCCCATATCATTGGCTGGATCCCCGAACCCAGTGTCGAGACGACGGGGCAACTGATGCGTCACCAGGATACCGCTTTGATTTTAGCCACCGGCGGTCCGGGGATGGTAAAAGCAGCCTATTCCTCGGGCACTCCTTCGGTGGGAGTGGGGGCGGGCAATACCCCTGCGGTCATTGATGAAACTGCCGACCTGAGGATGGCGGTGAGTTCTATCATAGTCTCGAAAACCTTTGATCAAGGAATGATTTGCGCCAGCGAGCAGACAGTCATTGTGGTGAAAAGGCAGTACGGAGCTTTTCTCGACGAATTTAAGCGGCGAGGTGGGCTTTTAGTTACAGGTGACGATAGACAGCGATTGGCTGAGCTCTTGCTCGTTAACGGAAAGCTGAATCCCGCAGTTGTTGGGCAAAGTGCCATGACAATCGCAGCTCTAGCCGGTATTCGGGTCCCCGAGGGTACGAAAGTCTTAGCGGCCGAAGCCGAGCGAATTGATGCCGACGAGCCCTTTGCCTACGAGAAATTATCGCCCATCCTAGGAATTTACCAGGCTGATGATTTTAACTCCGCTGTCGATAAAGCTCGACAACTGGTGGAGTGGGGTGGCCTAGGCCACACTGCGGTTTTGTATACCGAGCCAAGAAACACGGACCGACGCGATCAGTTCGCACAAGCGGTGAAAACTGCCCGAGTGTTGATCAATATGCCTTCTAGCCAAGGCGCGATTGGCGACGTTTTTAACTTTCGTCTTGAACCGAGCCTTACCCTGGGGTGTGGTAGCTGGGGAGGAAATTCTGTTTCGGAAAATGTCGGCGTTAAACACCTCTTGAATATTAAAACTACCGTTGAGAGGAGACACAATATGCAGTGGTTCCGGGTACCCCCTAAAATTTATCATGAGTTTGGCTGCTTAGGAACCGCTCTTTCTGATTTATCCGATCGCCGTAAGGTCTTTATTGTGACCGATAAAGGTTTGCGGGCCAGGGGCGTTCACGAAAGTGTGACCAAACATTTGGCTCGGCTCAATCTGCCCTATGAAGTGTTCTCAGAAATTGACCCAGACCCGACCCTCAGCGCGGTACAGCAGGGTGTAGAACGCCTGCGAGCCTTTCAACCGGATACCATCCTGGCGCTGGGTGGTGGTTCCCCTATGGATGCCGCTAAGATCATGGCTGTTCTGTATGAACACCCCGAGGTGGATTTTGCTGACCTCGCTATGCGTTTTATGGACATTCGGAAACGAATTTATACTTTTCCCGAAATGGGCCGAAAAGCTATCCTGGTCGCTGTCCCAACCACGAGTGGCACGGGGTCAGAGGTTACTCCCTTTGCTGTGGTAACGGATGACAAGGGCAACAAGTACCCTATTGCGGACTATGCCTTGACTCCTCACATAGCCATTGTTGACCCGGAGCTTGTGATGAATATGCCCCCTGCGTTAACTGCCGCCGGAGGTATCGACGCTCTTGTTCATGCCATCGAGGCTCTGGTGAGTGTTATGGCGACTGACTACACCAATGCGCTCTCGTTAGAAGCCATTCGGCTCTTATTTCAGCATCTGCCTGGCAGTTACAGCATGGGGGCGGCGAATCCTGAAGCCCGAGCGAAAGTTCATCAAGCGGCAACCATGGCGGGAATGAGCTTTGCCAATGCCTTTTTGGGTATCTGTCACTCGTTGGCCCATAAATTGGGCGCGGCATTTCATATTCCTCACGGGGTGGCCAATGCGCTCTTGATTTGTCAGGTAATACGTTACAATGCTGTCGATGCGCCAACAAAGCAGGCGGCCTTTAGTCGCTACACCCATCCTGACACCAAGTTTCGTTACGCCAAAATCGCCGATTACTTGGGTTGGGTAGGCAAGTCACCCGAGGAAAAAGTTGAAGTCCTTATTAGTCGGCTTGAAGAGCTAAAAGCTACTCTGGGTATTCCCGCTAGTATCCAGGCTTGGGGTGTTGCTGAAAAAGACTTTTTGGCGCAGGTTGACGAGCTTGCACTCAAAGCTTTTGATGATCAGTGTACCGGTGCAAACCCGCGCTACCCCTTAGTTTCGGAACTTAAGCAGTTGTACCATGATGCCTTTTATGGGACAACAGAGCCCCTCGTTAGAGGTGTTCAGGGCTGAGTCCGGCTAGCGGTAAACAGCCCAGGCGGTGGACAAGAGTGTTTCCGGATCGGAGCACTCTGCTTTCCACCCCAAAAGCTGTTGGGCTTTCTTTGATGAGGCTAAGACTTCTGCCGGGTCGCCTAGACGTCTGTCCGTCACTTTGACTGGTATGGGTCTGCCAGTGACGCGACGAGCGGTTTCAATAATCTCGAATACCGACAAGCCCTTTTCCGAGCCTAAATTGATGGTAAAGCCCTTGTCGCCCGCCGCAAGCTTTTCTAGCCCTAAGACATGAGCCCGCGCTAAGTCCGAAACGTGAATGTAGTCGCGTACTCCTGTGCCATCGCGAGTGGGGTAGTCTTGCCCGTAGACCTCAAGGAAGCTTCGCCTTCCAGCAGCCACTTCGAGGACTCTAGGAATCAAGTTTTGCGGGTTAACTTCTTGGCCTGTAACCCGGCCCGCCCTGTCGTAACCAGCGGCGTTAAAGTAGCGGAGAATCCCGGGGCGTAAACCTTTGAGGCGGGCATACCACCCCAGCAGTCGTTCGACTTCGCACTTGGTAAATCCGTAAAAGTTTTGGGGGTCTAGGGGGTGCTCTTCATCGACGGGCGAGTACAGCGGCTCGCCGTAGACGGCCGCGGTGGACGAGAAAACCAGATTATAACAGCCAGCCCGAGTAAGCTCTTCGACTAGGTAGAGGGCGGCCGCCAAGTTGTTTCGGGCATACTTTCCGGGGTCTTGCATGGACTCGCCCACCGCTTTGGCCCCGGCTAAAAGGACCGCGGCCTCAGGGTTGGACTTCATAAGACGTCCAGCCGCGCCAGGGTCACTCAAGTCAGTTTCAATAAGCTCACAATCGGTAGGGAGGTTTGAGCGTAACCCTGTCGATAAATTATCGGCTACGGTAACCTGATGGCCCGCGTCGCGGAGGGCCCAGACGACATGACTGCCAATATACCCGGCCCCACCCGCGACTAAAACCCGCATTTTACCATCCTGACGTCGAATTTTTATATTGGTTGTAAACCGAGGCTACATAGCTGTCAATCGTCGATGTACTGTTTGGGTTTCCACTATTGATTACGGCCGCATTGGTGTAGGGGTCACTGATATTTACCCCGGTTATTTGGCCATCAACCCCAAAGTACCCTAGCTGTGTGCTGTAGCTTGCCGGGAGCTGTGAACCAATCATGACGCTCGCCGAGGGGGATTCTGTGGCGGCCTGTGACCCGTTGGGGTTAATGGCCGAAAGGTTTGTCAACGAGTTGTTCAATTTGCCATCAATGTAGAGACGCAGGTAGTGATTGCCATTGGTTACGTCCCAGACGCCAACCAAATAGTACCACTGCTTGATACGCAGTTTCGTGGTGCTCAGAACTTGATCATAATTGTTAGGACTGGCGTCAACAATCATGGTGATCTGTCCGTTACCGTTCCAACCCTGCAACGAGTAGCCTTCATCCGAAAAGTCAACCTTGGTTCCATAGTGCACAATTCCCATGGTATTGGTCAGCTTGTTGAGGTAAACCCAAGCTTCTACCATACCGGACTTGCCCAGATTAAAGGAGGGTACATTGGGGGAGGTGCTACCTACCACCTGTTGGCCGTTAAAGGAATAAACAGGACTGGTACTTGCTGAGGTGCCGGTTAAATTGGTCGGGGGAGTCGAAGTTGTCGTGGGTACGGTGGCCGCACCTTCAACAATCGAGGTGTAGACCTGAGCCAAAAAGGTGGAACCAGACACCACTGTTGGCGAAACCAAGGGGAGTGCTCCGGCATTGCCTGTAGTCAAGGCGTTGCGGGTAAAGAGCAAATAGGTGGGGTCCGCGGCGGTTGATGCGTCAACATTAGCGGTTGGGGTGGTGTAGAGGGTTCCGGCCACCCAGCTCGACAAATTGACGTAATCGTTATTCATCTGCTGAAGGTAAAAGTCTTGTTGCCCGGTAACGTTGATGACCCGTGTCTGCATGTATTTTGTTACGGTCGCTTGTGTAAAAACCGGCTGATTACTCACGACAGGCCATGAAGTTTCTTCTCGCAGGACCGATTCGGCCAGGGTTTCGAATGAGGAACCGCCTTGCAGGCGAGTAAGGGTCTGAGCATAGGTGCCCCCTGTGCCGGTAAAGTTTGACAAGGTTTTTTCAAAGCTCACACTGGTGGCATTGAGAGTCGCTCCGTTATTCACGTACTGTTCGGTGTAGTAGCGAATTCCGACAATGGTCTGAGAGGTACTTCCTTGCCAAAACCAAAAGTTGGGGTTGGTGGCAGGGTGAGTTTCATAGACGACAACCGAAGAATAATTGATGGTTGGGTCAGTTGAAGCCGCAGGAACAAACTGTTGGGCCATATCCAGCGAAGCCGTCGGTGATACGTCGAAGGATTCAAACTTGGGCCCGCCATTATTGCTGTCCGAAACAATTTGTTCGTCCCGCGTGGTACCATCCTGAAAGGTTAGTCGCATCTTAAGCCTGTAATCTTGATTTTGCCCCCAGCTGCCGTTGGTGGCCGGGCCAATCCCTGGTTGAACAATGGGGTCATCGGTTGTCCAAACCCCATCGGGGGTACTGGTAGAAAAATACCCGGTTGCGGGGTCTTTTCCGATATCTTGAACGTAGTATTCCTCAACGTAGCTCTGTCTCGAGTCATTGCTTGGAAAGGTGGTGGTAGCAGTGACATCGTAAATCACCAGGGTTGAGGTGTTTGTTGAAAGTGGTGTGACGGTGAAGGTTGTCGTTTGCCCTGTTTCAGGGTAATCCGTTAGGGTGTTCGCTGTGGGGTTGCTTTTTGTGTTTGCCACTAAATCGGCAAACTTCCACGATGTGATGGTGGAATTTCCTACGGGAACGGTGGCCCGGGCGTTAGCAGTCGAAGCTTGAGGTAAAAAGGGTGTTAGGGCCCGTGCAACACCTGCCTGGGTTCCCCCTGTGCTTGAGTAGTAACTATTCATAAAATCTTTTTGTAAGGTTTGAATATCAGTGTAACTGACACTCTGGTTGCCATTGACAAAAGATGAAGTTGACGTAGCAGAAGACGTGGTAGAGCTTGTGGGGTTTTGGCAAGCGGCTAGAACTAGGCTGACGCCTAGCGCCAACAACATATTTAGCCATGAAATTTTCACAATTCCTCCCCGGATTCAAAAAATCCTTTACTTGATAAAGGTACACCCCTTTACTCAAGAAATCAACTGATTTATCTAAAAACTCTAAAAATCTCCTTGAAATCTGTTCCCAGCGAGGGTAACAGATACTATACTAAACCCAGTGGACGCCAAATTTGCTGAGGCACAAAGAGGGAAGATATGGTCAAGCACTTTGTTAGAGTAGGTATTCTGATGGGGCTGGTTAACCTTACGAGTAGCTTGTCTGCCCAGCAAAACCGTCTAGAGCCCATTTTTCCGCCCGCGACCCCCGGTTTAGTCTACTGGGAAGCTGAAAGTGCCGTTGTAACCAATTTTGCCCGACAAGCCATTTTGGACTATTCTGCCTCCGGTCAAAGGGAACTTCAGCTCAACACCGCCACGGTTTTGCCCGACCAAGAGAAATATTTTGCCGACTACGTGGTGCGCGTGCCCGAATCGGGACAGTGGACTTTTTGGTGGGGAGGAACACCTCCTGGGCCTCAAGATGAATTAGCTCCCAGCTACGCTTCACCCTTCAGTATCTCGGTCGATGGGGGCCCTGCGATCCCTGTTTACCGTGAAGGGATCAACGTGGTGTCGTCGTATTCACCGCTACTCTTCTGGAATCGAGTCAAAGAGCCGTTAACCCTGACTGCCGGGATTCACAAAATTCGCGTTGAAGTCTTAGCAAAACGTCGTTATGATGGACGGTTTTTTTTGTATTTGGACGCATTTTTTCTTCATCGACAAGGGTATCAAGTTCCGCCGGGAACTCAGCCTTCGGTCTTTCCAAAAAATCTTAACGATCGAAGTTTAGACACACCGTACCTTTCTATCAGTGATTACCAGTACCAAATTCATCAAAACCCTCAGCTCTTAGCGCCCTACTGGGAGTTAGCTCAAGTGTATACCCTACTTACAGATTACGGTGATGCCCTTAAGATTTTGGCTGCGGCTCGACTTCAAGCGCCAGACAACCCTGACCTTCTTTTATGGATGGCAAAAGATAACCTGTGGGCCGGTGAGGTTGATGATGCTCTCCGTTATTATCAAATTTATCTTCAACGTTTTCCAAAGGCGGTTCAAGTCTGGGCTGAAGTGGCCAAAGAGATGGCCTGGCTAGGCCGGTACCAAGAGGCCCTCAGCTTGTATGACCAAGGTTTAGCCGCAAATCCTGGCAATTTAAATTTGCAGATCAATAAGGCCTTAACCCTGTTATGGGCTGGCAAAGGAGACCAAGGGCAAAATCTCATGGATCAAGTTCAACAGAACTTGGGCGAAAAACGTTCCTCGTGGTTGTCAGCCGCTCAAATCTACAATGTGAATGGGTATCCTGATCATGCGGAAGCTGTGCTCCACCACGCCATTTCACGCTTTCCCCGTGACGTGCAGTTTCGTTTGACGTTGCTCGAGATTTTAACCAGCAATGGTCAGACGGCTGATGCTGACCGAGTTCGCCAAGAGATCCTGGCAGATTACCAGCCGTCGGAACGTTTAAAAGGACTCTTGAACGCCTTTGAGGAGGAACAGGGTGTTCGCCAGGCAGCCCTTGCGGATGATCGCGCCAAGCTTGAGCAGAACCCCGATAACCTCCTCTTGCGACATACGTATATTGACGCGCTCTTTTGGAATGGAAAAAAGGCCGAAGCCGTACGGCAGTATGAGGCCTTGTTAGTGGACCGACTTTACCGAAAGGTTAAGGAAGCAAAAAATGCCTCGGCTGATACCTACCGCCAATGGGACGAGGCCGCCTTGCTCACCGCCGCGTTAGAAAAAACTTCGACGGCGCTGACCGACTCTGCGTCTAAACTCAACTTCGCTTATGCTCAATGGCAACAAGCTGAAAACGCAGTGCAAACCTGGGGTAAGCTTGACCCTAAAAAGTTCACCCCAGCGCAAAAGCAACTAGCTCAAGCCGATGAGCAAAAACTTCAGCAAGCTCAAGCGGCTTTAGCTTTAGCCGTTCAAATCGCGCAAGAGCTTAGCCAGAACACCGAAAGAATGTCTGCCGAGGTGGTTTCAGCCCTTTCGTCTTCGTTGACTTCTCAAGAACAACAGAAAGCCGAGTCGGATCTTAAAAAGCTGGCAGATCCCCAGCATTGGCATTTTGATCGCAAGGGGACGTTTCAAGATTTAGACTCAGCCTCGGCGTCGGGACTGGTCCTGGCCGATGAGGTCAAACTCCTTTTAGAAAGTTTAACGGGGCAGGTAACGACGTTCCCCAACCTGTCGAGTTTGGGGGATGAGGGCCAAGCTGTTCTTTTTGAAACGAAGCTTTGGCAGAAACCGACGCTACCTGCACAATGGCCCCCAGCTTACCTTGCATACCTTCCTTTACTTCAAGAAAAGGTCAAAGAATGGACGTCAGTTCAGCCCCCGGTAGGAGTCTGGTCAGCCTCAATACCGGCTTCGGCAAACCTACTGCTGAAAACGTTACCCACACAGGCCGGCGTTGCTCGTGAGTCTGCGCAAAAGATGGTAAAGTACGCGTCACAGCTGAAGCAACTGTTGTGGACTAGAATGAAAATTCAACTCTTTGCTTACGATCAAGAGACGGTTCAGGAGCGTTATCAATTAGGAGAGTACCTGATTGACCTGCCGGATCTTCCGGGGGCGTTGCGACAATTAGGACGGGTAACCCAGCTTGACCCCTGGAATCATTCAGCATTGTTTCGTCTGGGGAATGTCGCGGAAATGTTAGGGGACTGGTCAAGGGCGATGTCGTTGTATCGCAAGGTTTATGAAACCGACCCCAAATACGCCAATGCCCAAAACCTGTTTAATCGTCTCGCGCGGGCCCATCCCTGGAAACTCTCAGCTCAAGATCAAGATTTTCTGGATTCGCTCAGGTATCAACGAACCACAGACTTAAACGCCGAAAAGGATTTTAGCCCCTGGTTTTCGGGAATTGCGGACTACGGAACGATGTCGGCAGGGCTTCACGATCACCACGGGGGGTATGAGCAAACTCATGCTAACCTCAAGTTAGCCTTTCATCCCTTTAGCCCACAATTTACGCTTTCAGCCAAAGCCGGGGGGGCGTATTGGAGCAACGTCTGGCGCCAGTCGGTAACTTCAGACGCCAAGCTGGCATCTCAATTGACCTGGTCTGTATGGAATTTAGGGGCTTCTTACGATTTGAGTGTTTTACCAGATTCTCAGCTTGATGAAGGGCCTACTTTACAGATGGGAACGGCCGAAGGGACTGCCTCCTTTTATCTACCTTTAACCAACTCTGGTACGGTACGAAGCTTTTCTGGTCGTTCGTATGGACAATTCCAAACCCTCAGCGACGGCAATAGCATTTTGACGGCGAGTCAAGAGTTATCGACACTTTTTCATGTGGCTGATGCCCCTTGGACGAGTTTTGTACTGATAGGTTCGGCCGTCTGGCAGTCTAGCGCACATCCTGCGCCTATCAACGCCGAGGGTGATTCGAGGTATTATGCTCCCGCCGCAGACTTTACGCTCAAGTTCAGCCCCGAGGTGGTCAGTTGGATCAGCTTAGGAGGAAAAACCGTTTTGGGCTTAACCGCTCGTGGTGCGTGGGGGCCTTACTGGCAGAATTTCTCACTGGCGACGCAACAGCAGTATTGGGTGAACGAAGTGGAAGTTCGCGCCGAGCTGGATTGGGGCGAGTGGTCGGCTTGGGCAGATTTGTACTATTCCACCACCCCTATTGCCAACCAGAGTTCCTATTGGTCGAGCCAAGCGACCATTGGTATCAAGGCTGCACTGCCTGATTCTTTAGTATCACGGTAACGAGAGGGCTAACTTGGGCCGATACAGGAGCATGAGCAGAATTCTGTCTGAGCCCCGGAAATTCTTCTCGGGGCTACCTGATATTGGGCTTTTAGTGGGCGTGGTAATGCTTCTCAACTGGCTTTGGCCAGGCGATCCAGGGTTTTTATTCTGGTACGGCACGCCATATTTTGTTCCGGCCCTTGTTGTCACGCCCTTTCGTCGCCCTCTCATCGCAACGTTAGCCCTGTTAACCGGCATCTTGGCAGGCTTTTTGATCATGCCCATGGTAACGAATAGCCTCTCACTTGCTTATGGGCGTCACCTGGCCGACGTCTTTCGTGTCTCGGGAATCCCTTTAGCCTTTTTGTTTGTCTCAGAACTCTTTTTTCATATCCAACTAAAAAATCAGCGATCGTCTTTATTAGGCCGTTTAAAAAGGCAAGTCAAACAAAGTTCTCGCCTCAAGCGGAAAGCAGACTCCCTTGAAAGGGTAAACCGGGTTTTAGAAGAGCGTTTGGTCGCGCAGACCGATTCGATTACCCTTTTGCGGGGCAACTTAAAAAAATTGGCCACCTTCAATCTACCCCAAGCCCTCGAGGCGATTTTAGAGATGCTAGCGGTTTTTACAGAAATGAGTGCGGGGTCAATCTGGACGCATCAAAAAGAGACGGGAAAGCTTTTGCCTGCGGCTGTGCGGGGGGAGCGCGTCGCTGCAATTCCCCCTGATGGCTTGGATATGGATCAAACCATCGCCGGGTATGTGTTTCGCAATGGAAGGCCTTTTTCGTTACGAATGCTTCTTCATGACCAAGAGTTTACGGGATTGGCCACGATGGATTTTTTGATGATTTACCCCCTTCGTGCTCACGGCAACGTCTGGGGCCTTATTGTTATCGAACGGTTACCTTTTGAACGCTACTCGTACTACACCGAAAGTATTTTAGAAATCATCATCAGCCTGGTCGAACCCTACCTTTCGGATATTTTAGAATATGAACGACTGTACCAAGGGCAAGAGGTGGATCAAGTAACTCAGCTCCCCCTCGTCACTCAGCTTGTTAAAAACCTTGACTCCACAGCCATCAAAGACTTGAGAACCTCTTCTCTTGCCCTCATTGTGCTCGAAATTGTTAACTTCGAGGTTTTGGCCCAACGCTGGGGACGCGAAAAGCTAAAAAAATTGTTCTTGGTCATGCGAGAAAAGTGGGAAGACGCTTTAGAAATGAAGGTCAAGGTTTTCCATTACAAAGAGGAAAATCAGCTTGCGCTTTTAGTTCCCGGCTTAGATCAAGACGGGGTTTCGTTTTTTTGCCTGCGGCTTCTTACCCTGATTCAAGAAGCCGAGTTGTCTCTTGAAGGGGAGGTCGTTCCCCTTGAGGTCATCGTCGGGTTTGGATCGGCAACGGGGTCAGTCTCACCCGAGCAACTGATGCGCGAAGCTGAAAATTTGCTGGAATTTCAGAGGCCCGTATGAGTTATTCAAAAGAGTACCTTCAGCTGCTAGATTCTCGCTACCTGATCATGGCACGAACGCAGAAAGCGGCGCTAAAAGGGATCGAGGGAGGATTTCTCCCCGAAGCGGCTTTTATTACGAAAGGGATTAATGTTCGCTCATTATTTGAAGAACCTTATGAACTTATGGAGCTAGACCGTTTATTGGCAAAACCGGATATGCCTTTTGAGGTGACGTTACGTTTAGCTCAAGTCTGTGAACGACTCACCCGCAACGTAGACAAAGAGTTGGCGCTTTTCGGTGCCGAGAGTTTGAACGCCCTTGAAGTTCGCTACGTTCAAAAGATTCAAAAACTCAAGAAAGGCGAGCCGTCAACCTCTGCCAGGCCTTTGGCACAGGCCCAACTGGAACTGGCTCTGATTTACGAAACTCGACCCGCGTTAAAAA
>JAJXVP010000187.1 GCA_021782055.1 bacterium
GGTATGCCTTATATCGTTCAGCGGGTGTTTTGTCTTTAACCGACGGGTTAATATAACCAACCTTTAACCCAGGCATACGCGCTTTTACGCATAGCCTTGGGTCCGGGTCATCCCGGCCAGAAATTTCAGCAACCCAATCGTCAACCTTATTGTTCGGGACCTGTAAGAAAACTCGTTTAGCCTTCCCTTCCTGACGCAACAAACCCATAAGCCCTATTGCAGCGGTGGTATTGTGGGTCACAATAAAATCGTCTGTGACGTAAAGGTGGGAATGGTTGGCAATAGAAATACACTGAGCTTCTTTCTTTCCAAGAGAAACAACATTTGTTATATATCGTCGTGGAATGTATTTCGTTTTTGCTGAAACACGATCAACTTTTCGCTTTAACTTGAACGGCACAATCTCAGGAGGGAGCTGTAATGTTAAATAAAAAACTTCCTTACCATTCTTTTTTTCACCTTTGTATCTATATGTAGGTATTTTTGATGATCGAGAGGTAAGCCCCCCAAGGCTTCTTACAATAAATTCAACGTCATCAGCTAATTGACTTGAAACAGAATAAAACTGAATAGCCATCCCATTTTTATTAACATAGCCATCTGTATCCATTAGTCCACGTAGAATACTTATCCGAACGTCGGTTGAATTGTATTTATAAATATCTGGAATGAATTTTTTATCTGAACAAACCCCACCTAAACCCAGTGTATCAATCGTAATAGCGTAATGATTTTTTTTATTATCACGTTTGGTTTTCTTAAACCGGAATAATGGGCATCGGCTTTTGTTTGTTTGATTGACTATATTTATTTCAACATTCCCCGCAATCTCTGACCGAACAAAATTAACAATTTCCTCGTCTTGTGTCGCAATGGAAATTTGCCCATCAGAAAAACTTCCATCCCCAAGTAACACTCCCATTGTGTAGGCTGGCATGGGGGTCGGTTTTGCTGGAAATTGGATAGGTTTAACCATTGGTATGGTATGATTTTTCACCCCCAATCGGCCTTTAATTGTTTTTCTTATTTCTGAGAGTGTGCGAACCTTCCCAGCCCAATGAGTCCTTGGCGCATCTCTTTTCGCATAGTCACTTTCTTTTGACCGCTCATAGTAGGTTTGAGTCATCCAAAGATGTTCATCACAACACTCAGTAGAGCCTCCGTCTGAGAATTTAACCTTAAAGATTTCCTTTTCGCCCTGTGGAAACACGCCAGTTACAGGGGTTGATGTACCATCTTGAGCTATTACTAAGTCCCCTATCTTAACATCTCCCATTCTTACCCACCCGGTAGGGGTGAGTATTTTTGCATCCAAGGGTTGCGCTTTTCCAAAGCCGACACCAAGAGCTGAAATTCCCTTTCCAGCTCGGTATAAATGGTGAATTGTCTGCCATTGGTGGGGCTTGATTGATATTTCGGGATTCCACCCGTCAATATCAACGGCATAGGTTTTTGTGGGTGCCCCGATCTCGGTATTGAACTTTCGATTGTATAACTCCTCAAGCTCAGAGCGGCGATCCGTTGAAGCCAGCCAATTCTTAAAATTGTCTATGGTATCTGCATTGAAAATTTCGGTATCAACGCCCTTTTCCTTTTGTTTATGGCCGTTCATGAAGTAGCAAAGTCTCTTGGAGTCCCAGGAAGTCACACCTGAATATGTCGCGGCTACCGGCTCCCATTTTTCCGTTTCAGGGTCATATTCTATTTGGGCTTGATAAGATTCCTTCGCCCATTGCATCACGGCATCCTTGGGTATCCAAGAAGCCATTGGCCTTACCTCGGTATCCTCTATCGGAACCCAGCCAACCGCGTCTTTTAACGCCACAATCCCGTCGGCCCATTTTTGTGCAAACTGTGAATCGGGGTCTGCATCAATTGCGGCTTGTAGCTCGTCAATCTTTTCCCAAGCATTACCTGAACAGAAGTCCTCACGCAATTGCCACACACCCGACGGGTCAATAAAAACATCTGGATTCTCAAACATGGCCGCGACAAGGTTTTCATAGTCGTTCGGATGAAATTGTTTTAGTGTTTCATCGGTGCCGGTCAACATCTTGTGTTGAAGCTCAAGTAAGGCCCTTATTTCAGGCTTAAAGCCATCCTTCAGGTCAATATCTTTTTCGTAAATGGAATTCTTTGTCAAAATAGCGGAATTAAGCCCGGCGGCCATTGCCTCTTGAACCCCCGCCAGCTTGTAATTCCCCCTCAAGAAAGCCTTTAGTTCTCGATCATCCCCAGGTGCGTTGCCATAGGTGGCCTCAAAATCCGCATAAAGATTCCTAGCTTCCTCTTGGAGTCGGTCTGCTGGCTCCCCAGCCAGCATCGCTTCTCTTATCGCCTTAACCTTTTCAGCCATAAGCTTTGTTGCATTTAGTTTCTTGACGCCAACTTCCGTAAGTCCTTCCATAAGCTCCCAGCGGTGATTTTCGTTCAAGCGGTAGACTTTTCCGTCAACGGTTTTCGTCATGCCTACCATGAGAGTTTTGGTAGCAACGGCCTCGGCTTCAGCCTCGTTGAGCTTTAATAAAACTGGAACCTTTTTATCTTTTGTACTAATCGGAATTGAAACGGTTTCGTCTAAAAGCTGCCAATCTTCGGCGGAAGCCTCCATCGGTTTATACCCACTAACAACTTCATCCATTTTGTCAGGCTCAAGATTTCCATTTAATTCGCCTTGCCCATAACGTCCGCCAGTCTCGTCCCACTCGCCAAGCCTTTTGTTCGGATTTTTATTTAGGTATTCACCTTTCAAAAAATCATCGTCAATAAACCCGGTTTTTCGCATAATCTCTTCTGAGCTTTTCGCCAGCTTTTCACGTACCTTTTCAGGGTACTTTCTAAAAAGATAAATGACAGGCTCAACCCCGGTTTGCGTGTGCTTGAAGGATTTGTTCGGCAACTGATAAGCCCCGAGAAATTGGCCCTTCTTCATCATTTCCAAGCGCCAGTTTTTAGCTTCTCGGCTAGTTAGTGGTCCCGCGTGAGCGATCATAGCCATAGCCCCGCCGTCCTCTAGGTTATCCATTGACCTGCTCATAAAGTAACGGTCAAGGCTTTTTTCGCCAGGCTCATCCATAAAGGAAGTCGTGATTGAACGATCCCCGAAAGGGCAATTTCCGATAACGTGGGAAAACTTCTTTTCGTTGTGAAGGTTAAATTGCTCAAACGAACCTGAATGAATTTTCGCACGGTCCCCCTGGAGTATATTAGCAACGGAAGCGGTACGATTGTCATACTCAACCCCGGTCAGGTCAACTCCGTCAGGTGCTACCTCAAAAAACACCCCTGTGCCGCATGAAGGCTCAAGGACGCTACTTCCTTTTTGAACCGGCGACACTTTATCAAGTAATTGCCAAAGCATTTTAGCGGCGGGTGGGGACGTGTAATAATCATAAAGCACGCCGCGCTCACCCTCAACATCCACGCCGCCGAACCCAGAGTATTGCCTAATTTTATTCAGGTCATCTTCGGTTAGCTCATCCTGTGGTTTTAGAATTAGTGCTGCAACTTGCTCGTTTAATTCTTTTCTAGCCTTGGCGCTGAGATTTTTTCCATTAGCGGACCATGAACCATAGTCGCGGTAATCTCCATTGGATACCATTGTTTTGATTGATCTGGTCTTACTCGACAAACCCCTCGGCGGTACAAGCTCAACCAACTCCCTAGCCTGGTCCTCGGATTCGTTTTGACCGTCTAAAATCCCGCGTTTAACAAACCCTTCGGCAAGATGTTCCATAGCCTGAGCGTTATCCTCCGGGGTATCCCCGGCCAACTCAGCCACGCGGTCAATGGTGGCATCCCCGGCCTGTGCAACCGTTGAAATAATTTCATCTTTGGTAATGTAGTGCTTTTCACCATTTTGGCCGTCAACTTGCACGATTTCAGGCGCTTGTTTGAATGCTTCTTCTAGTACAGGGCTTCCGATTGGCGCTTGTTGAGCGTCGTCAGTTTGCCCGGATTCTTGACGTTCTTTCAGTATTTGAGCTGCAAAGGCGGCATACGGCCATTTTTTTCGATCTAAAATATCACTCGCGATGGATTGAGCCAATCTTTCGTCGGTATAGTTTCTATAATTTTTTTCATATAAAAACTTCAAGCCTTCGTTGAGTTCTTCCCCCATCAACTCCCAGCGGTGATTCGCGTTCAAAATATAGGTCTTTCCGTTCTCCGTTTTGGTTGTCCCAACCATAATTGAATCGTCGGCGGTTACACCAGCCTCATAAGCACCTGGCCCCGTCATAGCATTGTCAACCGCTGTCGCAAAAACTCCGGTGGAATTATGATCTACTGACCAATCAATACGGTATTGCCCGCGCTTAGTATGGTTTAGCTCAAGGGTCCCGAAAGGTGTTTCAAATACATTATCCCCGCGAACATTCCCGCCAGCTTGTTTAATAAAATCGGCAACTTTGTCGTTTTGCCAGCCGGTAATAAAAAACCCCTTCTTTTCGCCTTTATAGGAATGTTCCACACACCAACGCGCCATTTTCGCTACCGTTGACGCGGCCCGAGACGTGGGGTCAATCGGAACCCCGGTCCAGTCCCCCTTGTCTAGCGCCTTTTTCGCCAGGTCATATAATTGATCTTGTGTGAGCTGTGCGAACGCATCCACGCGATCCGGGGTGTACTTGTCCCCACCAGACGCAACGGCCTCGGTGAACTTTTCCGGCTCGGCAACCATTTTCACGCCGATTGATTCGCCAGGCTTTAATTCTGACGGCGGCGTTTCAGGCTGTTCAACCTTAGTTTCAACTTCGTTTTTTGGTGTTTTTACACGTGGCTGTCGCGGTTTTTTAGTGGCGGCGGGTTTTTCCTCACGGCTTCTCCCGTCATCTTGGCCCCAGGCTTCACCTTCCCCGTTGTCAAAAAGGTCAACGTCATGGTGTACTCCCAGCATATCGGCTGCCAGGCCCCCAGATTTCTTGTGCTTGTCAATCTTTTTTGAGTCCTCTGGTAAAACCCACCCGTGACGGTATCCTATTGAACCGTCTTGCTTTTTGTAGGGTAGGTCACTCCGATATACCAGCATCGAGGCTTTGGCTTTTTCGAGAGTTTCTTCTTCTTTTTTAGGTCTTAAAAATACAAGTAGTTTTTCTAGCATATTAGCCTCGGTTTTGGTTTATAGTTTTAGTTTTTTAATAGGTTTTTTTCAGGCTCAACTTTTTCAGGGTACTTCTTAGCAAGGTGGTTGAAAAGCGTTGCCGGAATTTCATAAAAACTGCCATCTGGTGAAAACATTCGATATTCCGTTTTTGGCTTTTTCATTCTTTTTTCATAAGTCTCCTGTTCTTTAGCGCTCATTCTGTTAAACTTCGACCTGTTGAATGAATAGCTATGATCCGTGTTCACCTTTTGTAATTTCGCGCCGTTCAATTCCATGTGATCTTCTGGCCGCCTATTCCCGTAAATAGGGTATTTTAGGTGCTTGTCCAAGAAAGCATTGGCCCTGCGTTCGGCTAGTGTTAATTCACGGTTTTTAGCTTTTTTTGCTTCAGCCTCTTCCTGTAGTTTTTGCCTTGCTTCATCACGTTTTTTATCTTTTTCAATCTTTACAATTCGCCTGTCTGCTTCTTCCATAGCTTCTTGTAATGAGCTGTGAAAAGTGCTTCCAATCCCAACATC
>JAJXVP010000188.1 GCA_021782055.1 bacterium
GGGGGGGCTTGTCGCAAGTAGGCGACGAGCTTGCTTTTTTACGTTTTTTAACGGCAACTGCTGCCAGAAGTGGAACAATGCTTCAGTATGCAGACCTGGCTCGTGATATCGGGATCAGTCAACCGACAGCAAAAAAATGGCTTTCCCTTCTCGTATCTTCGGGTCTCGTTATCCTAGTTGAACCTTGGCATAACAATACCTTAACCCGAATGATTAAAGCACCAAAGCTCTATTTTTTAGATACAGGCCTTTCCGCTTATTTGACGCGATGGTCAACTCCTGAGACTCTAGAAGCTGGTGCAGCTTCGGGGGCATTTTTTGAGACTTTTGTGGTGAGCGAGATTATGAAGAGTTGGTATAATGCCGGGAAAATCCCCCCTGTGTTTTATTACCGTGACAAAGACCAACAGGAGATTGATTTGCTTTTGGAGGTTGATGGAAAGCTCTACCCCATCGAAATTAAAAAAACAGGAAACCCAGGCAAAAACGACATCGCAACATTTCGTGTTTTAGAAAAGACTGGAAACAGTATAGGCCCTGGCGGGGTGGTCTGCTGTGCCACGGAGTATTTACCGCTTGATGCTCAGAATTCTGTCATACCTTGGTGGATGATTTAAGGTTTCATGGAACTGCATGAACCTTGATTGCGAAGTTTGAAACTTGACGAATTGTAGTTGTGCACACATACTATGTGTGAGGTTCAAATGAAAAATATTACCCTTTCGATTGAAGAAGATGTCCTGCAGGCGGGGCGCGAGTACGCACGCCAACACAATGTCTCTTTTAACGTCTTGGTCAGGCGGCTCATTGAACAAACTGTTGTTCAAAAACAAAATAGATGGCTAGACGATACGTTTTCTTTGATGGACAAGGCAAATGTTGCTTCTTCGGGTGATCGTTGGAACAGGGAAGAACTCTATCGTGTCTAAAGTCTTCGTCGATACCAATTTGTTCGTCTACTCGATAGACCAACGAGATCCTACAAAACGAGATAAGGCCAGGAGAATCCTAAAACGGTTGGTGGAGGTTCACCATCCTGTGATCTCGACCCAGGTCATCAAAGAGTTCTATGTTGTCGCTTCAACCAAGTTGAAGGCTGATTCCTTTATCATCAAAAACATCGTTCACAATTTTAGGAACCTTGAAGTAGTAAATAATGATCTTGAACTCATTGAACAGGCAATCGACATTAGTACAATTTCTAGGCTTTCGTTTTGGGATTCTATGATCATTGCAGCCGCTGAGAAAGCGAACTGCGAATTCGTATTTTCAGAAGATATGAATCCAGGCCAAACGTATCGAGGCGTAAGCTTGGTGAACCCATTTGTGAGAGATGACATCTGGACCCAATGAAACTGCTCTTAGGTGTGTGGGCTATCCCGCCAATTCTGTGTTTCAAAAGGAATAGTGTAGGAGGATTTGGAATGAGTACTTTAACTAAAAATTTTCTTGCTATTCGCGTATGGTTCGACACAGACAACATTTGGGTTCAACTCGATGACGGACGCCAGATTGGTGTGCCGTTGGCTTTTTACCCTCGTTTGTTGGCAGCAACTGAAGAGGATCGGAATAATTTCGAAATTTCTGGTGGTGGTAGGGGACTCCATTGGGATGCTCTCGACGAGGACCTTTCTGTTGAAGGTTTAGCACTTGGCATACCCGATCAAACAAAATAATCGCCACACAAAGGTCTCATTAAGACTGATATTAAGTAAAGTATACTTTACTAAAAAATGATAAATAAGTAAAATGACTCTATGATTGTGCCAGAATCGGACCTTATTACCATTTTGCGACAAATGAACCCTTGGTGGCAGGGAACTCCCCTTGATGAAATACCCCGGTGGCACCGGGCGGCTTTCGCCGAATTGAGCCTCTGGATTCGAAATCCTCCTACCAGACGGGCTGTTCTTTTGAGTGGTGCTAGACAAATCGGTAAGACGACCCTCTTCCTCCAAGCTATTGAGGACTTGATTTCTGAAGGTGTGCCACCGCAAAACATCGTTTATATAACTTTTGACCATCCTCTTTTCAAATTAGTCGGTTTGGATGCCATTCTACAATTGTGGCGAGCGATTGAACCCATCGGCCCAGGCCAAGAATTCCTGTTTATTGATGAAATTCAGTTCTTAACAGATTGGCAGGTGTGGGTAAAACATCAGGTGGATTTTCAAAAAGATCGCCGGATTGCCCTGACCGGCTCGGCAACACCCTTGGTTTTAGAAGGACAGGAAAGCGGGGTAGGGCGCTGGCATACTATCCGACTGGCGACCCTTTCCTTTTATGAATTTTTAAAAATTCAAGGTCATCCTGAGCCTAAACTCCCCGAAGTGAACAGCTTGATTTCCCTGTTTAATTGGTCACAGGGAGAATTTTCCCGGGTGTCTCAGGTATCAGAAAATCTCGTGGGTCAGTTTCACGAATATCTTCAACGAGGAGGATTCCCTCAGTGTGCCACAGCCACAAGCACAGCATGGGCTCAGAAACTTCTTCGGGAGGATATTGTTGATAAGGTATTAAAAAGAGATATGACGGCTCTTTTTGGAGTCAGGCTAATCGTCGAATTGGAACACACCTTCCTGTACCTATGCCTCCATGGTGGAGGAATCCTTGACATTACAACCCTGTGTAGCAACTTGTCGGTAAAAAAGCCAACTGTCCTGAATTTTATAGAATTACTGACTGCTGTCCATTTAATCCATAAACTCCCTCCCTTCGGATATGGAAAAGAAGTCCTCCGGGGAAAACATAAAGTCTATCTTGCGGATGCCGCCATTGGTCCCAGTGTTCTATCTAAAGGGAAGACCCTGTTAGAGGATGATACCCTATTGGGAAATGCCGTTGAAACAGCCGTTTTTAAACATTTGTATACCCGGTATTATGGAGTTAATGTTAACTTTTCCTATTGGAGAGGTAAGCAGGATCATGAAGTTGACATGATCGCTGAAGTTCAAAATAGGTTTGTTCCCTTTGAGGTCAAATATCGTGGACAAAAAACTGAACTTGGGGATTTGAAGGGATTAAAAGAATTCTGTGAGACGAAAGGGATTCAGAAAGGATATGTCATCACGCGGTCTATTTCCGATTTTGGACTCATAACGTGGAATAGTAGTCTAATGGACCACCAGTTGCTTCGTATTCCGGCACCCCTCTTTTGTTATTGGCTTGGAAAATCAGAACTTGGATCTGCCAATAGCTTCCAAGACTTAGAAACACTTCAGGAAAACTTATGACCGACAAGTTCAAGGGATGAAGACTGCCGGGGATACACCAAAGCGGGAGGCCAGCGACTTAATCTGTCTTACGTTCAGTTCACGCTTTCTGTTCAGAATCTCGGAAATAACACCTTGGCTCCCCACATCCGCAAGATCCTTCTGGCTGAGTCCGTGTTCTTTCATGAGTTCTTTTAAAACAGAAATGGGATCACCTAAATTTAATACTGACTGAGAATTCTCATAGGTCTCGATTAAATTTCCAACAACTTCCATTAAGCCAGCCAGCTCATGGCTTTCGTTGTTTCCAACTTCATCAATCAGAGAATCTAAAACCATAACAAGATGATCATAGCTCTTTTGATCATGTGGAACGGCTTTTTTGAGCTCAGAAAGCATTATGTTGCTCTTATATCTCATTTTGCTATACATGACAATGCCATCCGTCACCGTTGCCAACGCCGGCATTGAGCGAAATTGCTAGGGAGTTAAAGCTCCGTTGAGCCAAGAAAGGGCACCATTCTTGCTTTGTCCAGTCTTCGATTGTAGAATAGATTTGGAGGCAAAGATGACGGCAATCGAGAAGATGCAAAAAAATGGAATATCTATCGATGAAAAGACTATTTATGCCATTGTCTCCAAATACAAGGTACAAGAACTTTCTGTTTTCGGCTCGAGTATTCGCGATGACTTCAACGAGGACAGTGATGTGGACCTGATCATCGTTTTCAAAGAGTCAAAGGATATTTCACTCTTTGACTTGATGGACATCCAGGATTTTTTTGAGACCAAGTTTTCGCGCAAAGTGGACTTGGTAGAGCCTGATGGTCTACGGAACCCGATCCGAAGAAAGTCCATTTTGGAATCGAAAGAGATTCTCTATGTCGCTTGAAGACCGGGAAAGGTCTTACTTGATCGACATGTTGCAGTACTCCAGAGAAACCGTTGAACTGATTACCGGTGAGTCCTACGAAAGTTTTATCAAGAATCGGGTCAAGCGGTTGGCAATTGAACGTCTCATAGAAATCATCGGTGAGGCAGTAAATCATGTTTCATTGAGCACACAGGAATCGATGTCAAAGATTGCCTGGTCCAGAATTATTGGTATGCGAAACAAAATCGCGCACGACTACGGCGAAATTCTTTCAGATCGGATTTGGGTTATCTCTAACACAAGTGTTCGTGAACTCGTGGAATTGCTGGTTGGTTACGGCGTGAAAATCTAACATTTTAAGCAACGTGTGCCACAATCGGCTTCAAAAACTGTCCTGCTACTATGGCTAAAACAAGATATTTCCTCCCGGTTGGAAACCTTTCATCAGCATTTGGAAAACCTTTGACGACCAAAAATCGGCCTCGAGTAGACCCAATTTTCATCCTGACTGCATTGTCGCCAATGACAACCCATTAACTTAAGTATTCACAAAAACAGTTCGCTACCTATATTGCTGAAAGTGACAAGTTGGGATACCTGTGGAGACATGGCTTTTTTTCTGGAGCCGATCCGGAATGAAGGAACTCGTATTTTTCTTGGAAGAAGATAGGTGTGTTTTTGCTGTTTTGCATTCTGTGAACCTTTGCCGAAACCGGCATTGAGCGAAATTCCAAGGGATTTAAAGTTCCGTTGAGCCCAGAGAGGTTTGTTCTCAAGTGTCGATGTATAGAATAATTAAATATTCTAAATAATTTCCTTGAATACATAGCGAACGTCTCTTAGAATTCTCAACAAGACGCCAATTTCGAACCCTTTTTTGCTTTTGGGACAAAATTTGTCCGGCACTGGGATTAAACTTGGCGAAGTTGCTATGAAGAAAGCCACCCTTAGTCCACAAGCCCTACCCGATTCACTTCGGGAGTATCAACCCAAGCACCGCCTCTTTTGGTATGTGGATCGGCTTACCCGTCACCCGTTGAAATCTATTAGAATCTCTGAAGCTGCTAAAGTTTTAGATGTTGACAAAAAAACGGTGAGGCGTGGGTTGCAGGACATCGCCGACCTTTTTCAAGTTTCCTTGAATATTCATGATGACCTCGTTCAAATTGCCGACCCACTCGGCTTTGATCGCCTGGATTTAGGCAGGACGTTTCCTTTTGACGATGTGTTCCTCTTTTTCTTGAAGGTCTGGGATGCCACGAGTTTGGTTCCGTTTGATCGAGCCTTGTTAGCCAGTGTCCGCGATAAGTTAAAAGACGTTGTTTCGCTCCGGGTTGAAGAGCTGATCGATAGGATTACCTTTCACCCCAAACTGCGACAAAAGGTCAAATCGCTAGAATTGCCGCGCCTTTTAGAAGCCTTCATTGATAATAAGAAAGTTAAGTTTCAATATGAATCGCTGAGTCGAGGTGCGACTCAGGAGGTGGTGGGCGACCCCCTAAAACTATTGCGTTACGGTGATGATTGGTAC
>JAJXVP010000189.1 GCA_021782055.1 bacterium
GGTGAATTCCAAGTTACCGTGCCCATTTTCTTAGCCCAACACATACGCTTCAGTTGAGAAGGAAAGCTCATGGCGGAATCTCGACCCTTATTGATGCCTGGTTCCTATGCCTTAGTGACAGGAGCAACTAATCCCTTAGGAAAAGCTATCACCTTAAAACTTGCTCAAAGGGGCGTCCACGTCTTTATGGTCGCCAGAGAATGGGAACACGGTTTTGCTTTACGTGAGGAAGCCCGTGCCGTGGCGAGTTCTGATGCCGAACCTGAACTTTTCTTTGCAGAGTTTTCTTTGCTTCCCGATGCTCGTGCTTTGGCAGATCGGTTGAAAGAGCGGACCAACGAGCTAGATGCAATCTTTCACTTTAGCGGTTTAAAGCCAGGTCCCGAAGCTCTTCCTCTGGAAGAACCCCATCCTTCTTTTATCTACAATGTGCTTTCTCCTTTTGTCTTAACCCGTCAATTAGAACCACTTCTCGAAAAAACACAGGGCGTCGTGCTAGCAGATGTCGCCTCAGAATGGAAACAAGGTCGCCTAGACTGGTCTGCCGCAGATGATGCTCTTTGGGATACGAGTCTCAGTGAGGAAGAATTTCTTCAAGAAAGTACGCCGGAAGAAAATTCGGATGAAGAGTACCTTGAGATGGAACCCGAACGTTATTGGGCAGATGCACAAGCTGGTCGACTTTTATGGCTTTTTAGCCTGGCCCAAAGATGGGAAGCCAAAGGCATGCATGCCTACGCCCTCAAAGCGGGAACAGAATTCAACCTGGGAAAGCGCTTACTGCCGTTTTTATTTCCCAGTATTGAAAAAATTGCTGAGAAATCCTTGTGGTTAGCCAGAAATCTTCCACCTTCTCGTCAAGTTTGGTGGCCTTCACAACGTTTCCGACCATTACCCTCCCTTGAGAATTCTTGGCTTCAGGAAACACTTTGGAATCGTCTTTGCGAGTGGGAAGTCTCTTTAGCTTGAGGACTGTTTTCATACTATTCTCATCTATTCCCAGGGACGAGCTTTTCCGATATTTAATACACCGGGGGGTGTTATGTTCGGTCTTGAAGAAGATCTTTATGCTCAGTTGCTTCATTTACGGGACAATTATGGAATTTCGTATATCAAAGCAGAATTTGAGGCGGAAGGTTCCAGCTTCAATGACTTGGTCCGTTTACGGCGCTTAACGGCTTTAGCTGGGTTGGGTCTAATCCTCAAGATTGGTGGATGTGAAGGAGTGCGAGATTTGCATGATTCTCTTCACCTGGGAGTGGATGGATTGGTTGCCCCCATGATTGAAAGTCCGTTTGCCTTGTCCAAATTTTGGGAAGCCGTGAACCGAGTGTATCGTTTTGGAAGAAAGCCACGTTTAGCGTTCAATGTTGAAACCAAAACTTGTCTTGACTCTTTTGATGAGATCTTGGCGTATGCCGAAGGAAAAATGGATTCTTTGACTATTGGGCGTACTGATCTAGCTGGTTCATGGATGGATCCTCAAATTACACCCGACTCTGAGATCGTATTATCTGAAATCGAGACAATTGCCGCGAAGGCCAGGGCTCGGGGCTGGGATGTGTGGATGGGGGGATCGTTAAGCCGTACCAGTGTGAATCTTCTTTCTCAGCGCACAGCCTTGAGAGGAAGTGTATCTCATTTTGAAACACGAAAAGTTGTGGTAACGGCACCAGTTTTATGGAGCCATCCTGAAGTTATCGCAGAAGCCCTTCGTTTTGAGGAATTGTTCCTGATGTCTCGTCAAGAAATCCTCGAAAGTTTAACTCGCGAGGATAGCCGACGCTTAGACGCTCTCCGACGACGTTCTTAAGTTTAAGTCTTTTCTTCTTAAGCTAATATCCAAGGAGCTGAATCTGCAACAGTCACGCCGCTTCGGACATCTCCTGAACGGATATTTTTAAGTTGAAAGGTTTGCTGTTGCGGATCTTGGGTTAGCTCGGGGGCTAAAGTCGCAACAAAGGGAATCCCTTTTACCTCGGCGTATTTGTACTGAATGGGTACTTTGCGCTGATCCAGATAAACTTCAGCGGGAATGCCTAGACTTCGGAATTGTTGAGCTATGGCTTGAGCCCGCCCCATTTTCTCCGGCTCTTGGTTTAAAAGAAGAACTAAAGTCGCCGTAGACGTTTGTGGCATTAAGCCCAAATCTTCAAGCCCTGCTAATAGCCTGTCTAGTCCGACACTACCACCAACTCCAGGGAGTTTTTCTTTTGTGTAAAGATTGGCTAAATCATTGTATCTGCCGCCGGAGCAAACCGAGCCTAGAGCAGGCAATTCATTCAAGACGGTTTCAAACACAATCCCGGTATAATAATCCAGTCCCCGCGTTATGGACGGAGAAATTCGAAACCGGTGAAGTAAATTATTTTCACGAAGGAAAGAAAAGACTTCTCGAAGTCTTTGAGAATCTTCGCCAGAGCCGCCTGCCAATTGTTCCAGTTTACATAAGACGTCTTCGGGTTCACCTTGCGTTTCTACAAAGGCCAAAACTTGTTCAGCCTCAGGACCAATGAGTCCTTTTAAACTACTGAGGACCTCTTCACGCCCAATTTTTGAAAGTTTATCAACTGTCCGCAATATTTCTACGGAATGGGGTAAAACCCCCAAATGTTCCAAGAAACGGTTAAATAATCCTCGGTGATTTACAAGGACTGTGGAGTCCTTGGCACCTACGGCCTCTAAAGAGCGAGCCATGATCGCTAAAATTTCAAAGTCAGCCGCCGCAGAATCTACTCCTACAATATCGCAGTCACACTGAAAAAATTCACGGTAACGGCCTTTTTGGGGTTTTTCACCACGCCAAACCTTGGCCATATGATAGCGTTTAAAGGGTAAGGCCAACTGTGGTAAGTTGGTAGCCATAAAACGAGCGAAAGGAACCGTAAGATCAAACCGGAGGGCGACGTCTCGACCTCCGTTGTCTTCAAAACGGAACATTTGTTTTTCTGTTTCACCGCCACCTTTACCCAGTAAAATTTCAGAATATTCTAAGGCTGGCGTATCGATGGGGACAAAGCCAAAGGAGCAGAATACTTGTTCAAGTCTTGCCATTAATGTTCTGCGCTGAAGTTCTTGAGCCGGAAGGGCATCTCGAAATCCTTTCAGAACTTGGGGTTGGATCAAATCGGGCATGGCGCATTCTAGGCGAAATTTTGAACACAAGCAAGCGCTGAAAACTCTCCAAGAACGACTATTGCCTCTATATATTAAACATGCTATATTAAACGTATGACCGCTCTAGATACGTGTTCGCCGCAAAAATTAGAGGAATGGTCCCAAAAACTTAAAGTTTGTGGCCATCCCGTAAGACTCAAAATTCTCTGTTTGATTGAACATGAAAGTTCTTGTGTTTCCGACTTATACCAATGTTTGGAACAACCGCAACCTGTCATTTCACAGCATTTGGCAGTCTTAAAAGAGAAAGGTGTGGTGGATTCTTTGGTGGTCGGAAACCGTCGGATGTACAGTATTCAAGACCCCATGGTGAGACAAATGGTTCGAGACTTCTTGCAGTCCGCTTCCCGCACCTGATACAATAGGTTATGGACTCGATCAACTTTCATGCCGGAGAGTTTACTTCCCGTTTGGTATTTGTAGATTCTCCAGATTCCCTTTTTGAAGGGTTAGATCTTACGGTTTTTGATACCAATACTATAAAGCTTTTCTCATCACCCTCATCGAGTCATATTTGGCAGGCTGGTGAAAATTTTAAAGTTTGGACTTCTGTCGAAGAGTTATTAAAGGTTTGCCTTCAAAAGGGTCTAGGCAGAGATTCTGTACTGGGTGCCGTAGGGGGAGGGGTTGTTACAGACATGGCTGCTTTTGCGGCGAGTTTGTACATGCGCGGGATTGGCTTGGTCCTCATCCCTACGACATTATTGGCTATGGTAGATGCCGCAACAGGTGGAAAAACCGGTGTGGATTTTGGTGGTTATAAAAATCTTGTGGGAACATTTTATCCTGCCCGAGAAGTGCGGATTTGGCCAGGTGCCGTAGCGACTTTACCTGAAAGAGAATATCGTGGCGGACTTGCCGAAGTGATTAAGCACGGCATGTTAGGTGATCAAAAGCTTTTTCAATTATTGCAAAAGCAACGAGACGCTGTATTGGCCAAAGATCCCCAGATAACCAGAGAATTTATCCGGCAAGCTGTGCTATATAAAGTAGGGGTTGTCGAACGTGATCTTCGTGAGTCCAACGAAAGGGCATTTTTAAATTTGGGTCATACTTTTGCCCATGCCTTAGAAGCTGAACGTGGCTATGACGGAAGCTGGAGTCATGGTGAAGCAGTGGCCTGGGGCTTGGATAGAGCCTTGAAACTCGGAGTGCGTTTAGGAATTACGGATCAAGAATGGTACCAAGAAGTCCATGAACTTTTAGTCTCGTACCAATATCGGCTAAAAGCGGTGGGAGCCAGGCCAGCTTTAATTCTAGACGCCATGAAAAATGATAAAAAGAAAAAAGCAGGAACTGTACGTTTCGTCTTGCAAAAACGTCTAGGGGAAACCCTTATGAGCCAGGTTGATGACCAGTTAGTTCTTGAAATTTTGGAGGATGGTGTATGAGTGTTCCCCCAGTTCAACAGTTTATGTCCGGTGAAATCATTTTTAAAGAAGGTGAGCCGGGAAAGAACATGTACATCATTCTTGAAGGTGATGTCGAAATCTTTCTCGTGACAGGTGGTGGTGAAAAGATTCTCTCTGTTTTAACAAAGGGCGAATTCTTTGGTGAAATGGCTCTTATAGATGACAGTCCGAGGTCTGCAACGGCCCGCTGTAAAACTCCAACCAAGGTCTTATTGATGAGTGATGATCAACTAGACGCCTATATTGAGAGTCACCCCGCTTTTGCCGTCAAAATGATCCGAAATTTGGTGAAACGACTGAGAGGGGCCAACAAGTTAATTGGCTAAAATAAATTGGCTGAAAGACTTTTAACTTGTTGGTTGTTCTTTACAGCATTTTGTTCAAATTTCGATAAGCTTGATTGACAACTTTCCATTCAGCCTTGTCCAGAACTGATTCTGCATCATCGGCTAAAGCTTCTAAGGATGATAGACAATCGGCTAAAGCCGTCGTAAAGTTCTTTTCTACACGGAACCAATACTGTCCCCGATTATCAGTTTGTAGACATAAAAAACCAAGGGCTTTTCGACCATCGTTTTTTCCGGATTTTTTGGAACCACCGGAAACTTCAGCCGGCTTCATTAGCATTTCCAGTAAATCAGGTAACCCTGATAGGGAATTCCGGATACTAAAAGTTTGACCTTGTGGCCAATGGATCGCCCAATCCGTCGGGTCAATTTTGCGGCAAATTTCAACAATCTTATTGGCTTTAAAACCTGCAAGAAGACTTCGTCCGGAGATAAGAAGTTCTCCTTTCAAATTTTTTAACTCACTAAAAGACTGTGCTCGTGATGAAGCAAGTACTCGCGATAATTTTTCCCACTCTAACAAGACGGACTTCTGGTTACCTTTACTCGAGACAATTTCAAAGACCTCTCTACCAAGGGTGACTTGCCAAGCGGTTTTTTTAGTAGATTCTGCGTGTGTCTCAGGCAATAGGCGTTCGGGAGTTTGACGTTCT
>JAJXVP010000190.1 GCA_021782055.1 bacterium
TCTACCTTCCTCCATCCTAGATGGAATTTTATCCTAAATCGCAAAGCTGGTAAATTCCCCTCCCCAGCGACTCAGAATTTTTAGAGGTTCCCCTATGATATTTAGGAAATAATCAGTCCAGAATTTGGTCTTGTCAAGAAGATTGTGAACGTTAACAAGGTGAGAAATAGAAATAATGGATTTAAACGCTTTGAAAAGATGGGGAAAAAAATTTTGGTTGACACCCAAAGAGTTTGGCTTTTAGATAAGTATAAAATCCTAAAATGTCCTAGGAGGGAATTATGAAAAAGTTTGAGGCATCTCAAGTTGAAACAAACCAAGGTATGCGTACTTACCAAACCCCCGAATTGGTAGAGCTGGGCCACGTTACTGAGCTGACCCAATACACCGTCAGTGTGACGGCGAACTAGACGGTGGCAAAGTGACCCGACTATTTTTCTTTGTTTTAGCCACCTTGGCAGTTTCTTGTTCTTCGCCGAGTTTAATAGCACCGGCTTCGTCTGCGGGGACCGTAGGTCAGCAAGGAAATTCTTGGCATACCGTTCAGGTGACCTGGAATCCTGGTACCGCTCGGGGACTAATCAATGATACCGCTGTTGCTTCGGTAGCGGTCTCAGTGACACTAGCGGGTAACTCTATTGGAAGTGGCAATCTCGTGAAACAGAGCTCCGCTTGGAGCGGGTCCATTTCGGTGTCCGCTACAGGATTAGCTAATTTTACGGCCACCGCCTTGGATAGCTCAGGAAATCTTTTGTGGCAGGGAACGTCAACGGTAAACATTTCTAATAGTGGAACCACTGTTACAATAACAATGGGGGCAGCTCTAGGGAACAGTCACCCTTATTCAGGGGCCTTTTCGCCTGTCTCGTCCTCGACGTGGGGAACCTCGACTTGGGGCTTGGGGGCGACCTTTCCGACTGGCGCAGGGGGAACGCTAGAAATTGGCGTCTATTCAGCTGATGCCACCAAGGTTCTTTTAGAAATCTACACTCAGGATACAGGAGCCTCTGCCGCCTATGACTACTGGATGGTCAAAGGTTCTGACAATATATGGCGTGCGGCGTTGGCTCAGGTTCCCAACGGTACCCTTTATGCGTTTCGTGCCTGGGGACCAAACTGGCCCTTTAGTAGTGCCTGGACACGAGGTAATAGCTCCGCTGGCTATATTTCTGATTGCGACAGCCTGGGCAATCGTTTTAATCCTAACAAGGTTCTTTATGACCCTTATGCCCTTGAAATCAGCCATGATGTGGATAGTGCGGCTTTAGCGGCCTCAGGAAACTCTGACGTGATTTTTAATTCTGGTGGTGCCGATGTGGCCGCTGGGCAAACCTATAGTGGACCAATCACGGGTAATGTTGCCATGAACCTCCGCAATATTGATACGGGGCCCTATGCTCCGAAGTCTGTGGCGTTGGTTGATTCGACGTCCTTCGGAACAAAGCCGAATATTCCCGAAGCGAACTCGATTGTCTATGAAACTCACCTGAGGGGCCTGACCGCACATCCTTCTAGTGTGAACCTGACGACTCTTTTGTCGCCTTATTCGACCTTTCCCGATGCCGCCAATGTTCCTGATAATTTGCGAGGCACCTATGCTGGCGCCGCTTATATGGCAGGCTACCTGAAAGATTTAGGGATCAATACGGTCGAATTTTTGCCAGTGATGGACAGCGACAACGATACCAACCCAACAACAAAGTCGGGCGGAAATTATTGGGGCTACATGACGTATGGCTTTTTTGCTCCCGATAGGCACTATGCCCACGATCAAAGCCTCGGGGGGCCCACCAAAGAGTTCAAACAAATGGTGGCGGCATTCCATAACGCGGGTTTACAAGTTTATATGGATGTCGTTTACAACCATACGGGCGAAGGCGGAGTTTGGGATGCCACCACCGGACGAGAAGCACAATTGGTAAGCTTTCGAGGGTTGGATAACCGGGCGTATTACACGCTTTCAGGAACGAGTAATGGCTTTTACTGGGATTCGACGGGTTGTGGTAACAATTTCAATGCTGGCTCGACGCCCGAACAGAACTTGGTGCTAGACTCCCTAAAGTACTGGTCCCAAACTATGGGTGTGGATGGCTTTCGTTTTGATTTGGCGGTCGAATTGGGCCGCAACGGCAGTGGCGCGTTTTCGAGCACCGCACCCTTACTTACTAGCATTGCGTCTTTAGCGGCCAATGATGGTTTCAAAATCATTGCGGAGCCCTGGGACACCAACAATAGCGAGATCGGTCAATTCCCAGCAGGGTGGGCAAATTGGAATGGTAACTATCGTGATTCCATTCGGCAATTTATGCAAAATAACCTTGCTGGAGCAAATGGTGTCGGCTGGGCCGATGCGTTTTACGGTGATTACAATGACTTTAATGCCGAGGGAGGCCCTCAAAAGAGCGTTAATATGATTGACGCCCACGATGGCTTTACAATAACAGACCTCGTCAGCTACGGAACACAGACGAATAGTACCCTCAGTTGGCCCTTTGGTCCCTCTGATGGAGGAACCAACAGCAATCTCAGTAATAGCTGGGGAGGGAACCAAACCCTGCGCCGGCAAATTATTCGGGATTTCTGGACGTTTCAAGTACTCAGTCGTGGTATTCCTATGATTGAGTGGGGCGATGAGCTCGGTCGTACGGTGGATGGCAACAACAACGCCTACGATGTTGATTCGGTGGCTACCTGGAATAACTACAATATGCTTGGTAGTGCCTCACCGGATTCTGTAGCCACGGGTGACACCACAGGCGGTACGGCAACCTACAGCAACAACCTGGGGACTTTTGCTACCGCCACCAGCGGTGGCCCGAACACGAACTTTGCTTTTCTGCAAGATCTCCTGAAGCTGAGGGCGGCCCACGCGGCCTTTCAGCAAGCGAACTATTCTAGCGTGACCATTTCGTATTTGACGACAGCGGGAGGCAGTGGCTTTTCTGAAAGCTCGAGCGCAGCAGGGGAAATCTTGGTGAAGGGAAGCATGGTTGGCGATAGCGATTTTCTGATTCTTGTGAATATGACGGGGAGTAGTATCGCAAACACCATTCCCGCCGCTGCTTCAGGAAAAAGCTGGGTTCGGGTGATTGATACAGGAAGTTGGGCAGAAGCCAACGATAACTATTGGAGTCTGGCGTCGGGGACTCCAATTTCGGGGAGCTATACAGTCAACAATCAGTCGATTGTCGTGCTAGAAACCCGATAATCACTGACTGATTGAAGCCGTGGCGTTCCGTTTGTCTGCGTGAAGTTCCGTCTACCCCTGGTAGACGGAACGATTTTTACTTATGAGAAAGCGAAGTGACATTTCAATCGAACCTACCAGATCGGAGTCGCGCCGGTAATTGGCTGAGTGAAGGTTTTTAACCCGGCCATCCTCGACAAACCCCCAAGCTTTGAGCTTTTTTTCGTGATTGTCCCGGTCGTAGACGGCAAGGGCTGTGCCGTTGTTTTTGGCCATCAGAGAAAAGCACGGCACGTCGGTCATGCCATCACCAATAAAGATCATATTGGCCAAAGGAATGCGCAGTTCGCGTACCTTACGGTTAACTTCGAAGGGTTTGTTGGCAAACTCTGGCCCCACTTGCCCTTTTGAAATTTGAAACAGATACCGCGTTTTATCAGTAAAGCTAACAACCCGCTGGGGAAACACCAGCTGGCCGTCTGCGTCGTAGGCGAAATCTGAGGCAAAGATGTCGGTAAACTCGCCCGCTATGGGTGTGGCACGAATGAGGTCCCCCAAACCACTCGAAATAACGTAAAACTCGAGCTGAAAGGTGTGGTCCTCGGCGCGGACAAAATCGCGTAAGTAGGTGAATAGCTCGGGAACGCCCGGGTAAAAACGAACCTGGGGACCAAACGCTGTTAACGTGGACTTTGTGAGGCGTTGGCCGGGGGTCAGGGATTGCGACAGTTGGATCATCTGATACATGTAAGACAGCACCGGATCCCAACCTGCTTCGATTAAAGTTTTGTTTTCTTTGGCCCAAAAGCGCGCGACATCGACACCTTTTGAAGCTAAAAGATCGGTAGTCGAATCATGGGCGAGAGTATCGTCGAAGTCAAAAACCAGGGCAAGAGTTCTACTCATTTGGCTTCCAAGGCCTTTAAAAACGCCTCGGCAGCCAACCGAAGCGCTCGTGGCGTATGGGCGGCACCCACGAACATGGCTTCAAATTGCGCCGGAGCAACAAAGATTTTTTGCTCTAAGAGGGCATGGAACCATCGGGCATAGGCCGCCGTATCGCTCGCTTTGGCTTGCGTCAGGTTGGTGATGGGGCCAGGGGCAAAAAAGAGTGTGGCTAAACCGCCCTTATGCGCTAAGTGGTAGCGGGTGGGGTCTAGTCTGTGAAGCAACGTCTCGAAAAAGCGTTCAGCTTTGTCGGTGATGGCTTCGTAAAAGCCGGGACGGGTAAGCTGTTTCATTACCGCACTTCCTGCCGCCATCGCCAAAGGGTTACCCGATAGCGTCCCTGCTTGGTACACCGGACCAACGGGCGCTACTAGGTCCATCAGGTCTTTTCTGCCACCGTAGGCGCCCACCGGCAACCCCCCGCCGATTATTTTTCCCAGGGTGGTGAGGTCTGGAGTTACTCCGACCTGGGTTTGAACCCCACCCCAGTGAAAGCGAAAACCTGTAATAACTTCGTCAAAAATGAGCAAAGAGGCATTCTCTTGAGTGACCGCGCGCAGGCCTTCAAGAAAGCCTGGCAGAGGGAGCACTAAACCCATGTTAGCGGCATAGGGCTCGACAATCACGGCGGCGATTTTGCCCGGATGGGCAGCAAAAGCAGCACGGACGGCCTCAAGATCATTGTAAGGAACACTGACGGTGTTTGAAGTTAAAGGCTCGGGGACCCCCGCCGAAGCTGGCTGATTGAGGGTGGCCAAACCTGACCCTGCGCTAACCAAAAGGGCATCGGCGTGTCCGTGGTACCCCCCGTCGAACTTCAGAATCATAGGCCTGTTTGTCCACGCCCTGGCCACCCGTAGAGCGCTCATGACGGCTTCAGTCCCTGAACTGACAAAGCGAAGGCGTTCTAGCGACGGGATAGCTTTTTGCAAAAGCTTCCCGAGGTGATTTTCTTCTAGTGTCGGCGCACCGACACTAGTCAGACGCCGAACCTGCCGGCTTACCGCACGAACTACCGTTGGCGGCGAGTGCCCGAGGATATGGGCTCCCCAGCTTTGGACAAAATCTAGATATTTGTGGTGGTCGGGATCTTCGAGCAAGGCCCCTTGTCCCCGTGAGAAGACCACGGGTGTTCCCCCGACCGAGGCAAAGCTACGAACCGGCGAGTTGACCCCACCGGGGAATAAAGTGAGAGCCTCTTGAAAAGCGGCTTGAGAAAGGGGGCTGTCCGGCATAACGGCTCCTTAGAAAGGTGATTCAAAAGAAAGGTGATTCAAAAGCTGGCAGAGTAACCAAGGGTAATTATACCGAGAAACGGTCTCTCTTGACAGGGATCGCCGAGGGGGTTTAGCTGACAATATGGATAAACCTTTTCTTCCGGATCTTTCTGAACACGGCAGGGCTAAAGATGGCACACCCCTGACCTCAAACCGTCGGTTGTATGTGC
>JAJXVP010000191.1 GCA_021782055.1 bacterium
GGATTCCCTGCTTAAGCTGGTTCATATCTTCGGGATGCACGCGATCAAACCACTCAAAAATACTGTTGCTCAGCTCATAGCTAGAATACCCTAACAAGGCTTTCCAGCGTGCAGAAAAAAGGACTTCACCTCGTTTGAGATCCCAGTGCCACACCCCATCATGGGAACCTCGCAAGGCCAAAGCAAAGTGCTGGGCTTCGGCTTCGTCAACGCTGAGGTGCTGTGGCTTCAATAGCCTGACCATGCCAATGTACCCATCAACCGCGCCTTCAAAGTCCCGCAAAACAACGGCGCTAAGGGAGCAGGCGATTTCATTGCCACGCTTGTCTTTGAGCTTGATTCGAAATGCAGTTACCGCCCCAGAGGAATCTATCTCACTACGAAACCGACGCCGCTCCATGGGCAGAGCCAGAATGTCATCGACATGACGACGCAAGAGTTCCAATTTGGTAAAAGAAAGCATCTGACAAAAGCTGGGGTTGGCATCAATGAAATACCCCTCTTTCGTGGTGATGTACATTCCTTCTTTTGATGTATCGAAAAAAACTTTGTAGTGGTCACGGTAAAGATACATGCGTCACCTTTGATCCGGAAGTGTCAGGACAAACTCTAAATACTGCCCTTTTTGAAAGCTCAAGGCGATGGTGCCGCCCCGTTCTGCGACAGCGGCACTGACAAACGACAGCCCTACCCCCCGGCCTGCGTCTTCGGTAACCCGAGACGCTGTACTGACACCATCTGTGAACAAAAACCGAACAACATCCGAGCGCGACCAGTGGGCGATCGTTGTCTGGTCATAACCTTTTTCAAGGGCTTTTTGCCGCAGAGCCAAAAGATTCAAACCTTGGCCATCGTCGCGAACCTTGACAATCAGTCGGTTGCTTTGCCGTTCTGCAGTCACAAAAATCCGGCCCACTTCGGGTTTACCAAAACGCTGGCGTTCCTGTGAGGTTTCTAAACCATGAATCACGGCGTTTTTGACTAACTGAGCTAAAATCTTTTGCCAAAAAGTCACATCGTCGTGCGAAAGGTTTTTGTCAAAGTCCAGCGAGGCCTCTAGTACTGCCTTTTTGGAAACTTGCTGGGCTGTGCGCAAAACCAGGTTCTTTAACGCTCCCGACAACCCACGCTCGGCAGTCAGGTCGGCTTGTACGAAGTGAGTTTGAAAATTTCGTAGCTTTTGTACCAGCCTGTTGAGTTCACGCCCCGTTTCTTGAAAACGTCCGAGCTTCAACGCGAGAGTCAAAAAGTCGGCATTCTGCAAATCAGCCTTGCGTTCCAAGCTTTGAATCTCGGTCTCGAGGTCGTGGATCGCCGTGACCAAAAAAGGAAGGTCGAGCAAAGACGCCTCCCCCTTGAGGCCGTGCAACAAACGGAATGTTAGCTTGAGGACATCGAGAGGAGTGTGTTGACCAGCCTCCATCAGCAAGTTGATCTGCCGTGATTTTTCATCAAACTCTACCAGGAATTCGGCCAATAGGTCGGGGGCTATATGAAGAATCCTGTAGAATAATTCCATCTCACCTTCGCGTTCTTGCCTTTGTGTATTCAAACTCTTTTGTAGTTCGATCTCGGAGCTGACATCACGAATAATTCCCATGACCCGTACGACTCGACCTTGTTCAATAATCCTTCGGAACTGAAAACGCACGTGACGGTTTTGAGCTTTATCGGGTGCGGCTAAGGGGACCAGTTCAATTTCTCGAAGCGGGTTTAGGCGGGCCAAAGCTTGTTCCTCAACCTGAGTTTGAAATAAAACCTCAAGGAAATCAGACCACGATTCCAAAACCGCAGGTTGAACCAAAGGCGCTAAGATCTGCTGGAACGAGGCCCCCGCCAGCGAACGGACGCCTAAAAGCTCCTCTAAAACTGCTGAATAGAACGGACCAAGCCGACCCTCAGGGTCCAGAAGAAAAAGGCCTTCGTGCACGTTATTGAGAATAGACAGGTAGTCGGCTTTGGCAACAAGATTTTCTTGCAGGCGATCCATGACTTTGTTGTACTGGGAGGCAATTTGTCCCACCTCGGTAAAGGGCTCAACAGGGGCACGAAGGTTCAAATCTCCCGAACGGCTTTGTTGCTCTAAGGTACGAAACAAATCGTAGAGCTCTGTCGAGGCCTTATGCTCAATGACGTTAAGCCCGGCCTCCTCATCGCTGGGAGCTACCCGGATGGGGCGGATACGGTTGAGGACAACGACCACTAACCAGGCGACACCAAAGGCCCAGCCACCACAGGCCACAATACCTAAAGCTTGTACCGCGAGCTGTTGCGGGGTTGTTAATCCCGTCTGAAGTAAGGCCGGGTCGCCGAACAAACCAACAGCAAGAGTGCCCCAGATCCCCGCTCCTAAGTGGACGGGGATGGCCGTAACAGCGTCGTCAATCCGAAGGCGGTCTAAAAGATGTTCCACGAAGAGCATGACAACAGCGGCAATAGCTCCCACAGCTACCGACGCTGGCGCACTGATCCACGGGGCTGAGGCGGTCGCGCCCACCAAACCGGCCAGGGCTCCGTTGATCAGAACACTGACGTCGGGGTAGCCGCGAACCTTCCACCCCACCAGCAAGGCCGTAATCATTCCCGCCGCTCCCGAAAGCGAAGTTTTGAGGATAATGGCAGGAACTTGATCGTTAAGGGCCAGGGTCGAACCGCCGTTGAAACCAAACCAGCCAAACCACAACAACAACGTTCCAAAGATCGAGGTCTGAAGCCCTGCCCCTGTGACACGGTTGACCGAGCCGTCTTGATTGTAATGACCTTGGCGAGGCCCTAAGACGAGGAGCACCGCCAACGAAACCCAGCCCCCTGTGGAGTGTACAACCGTAGAACCCGCAAAGTCCCGGAACCCCAGCCGTGCCAACCAACCGTCATTAGTATTTGTCAAAGCACCGCCCCACACCCAATGACCTAACACCGGGTAGATCACAGCGGCAAAGAGAAGCGTTACCCACAAATATGAAGAAAAGCGAATACGCTCGGCCACGGCACCCGAAACGATAGTCGCCCCCGTTGAGGCAAACATGGCGTGGAAAAGAAAAAACAAAGCGGTCCAAAGGCTGCCAAAATCCACAAGAAAGTCGGTTGTTCCGCTTAGGCCCTGCCAGGAGCGGCCAAACATCAGACCAAAGCCGATTACCCAGAAAGCAAGTAAGGCGACCCCAAGATCGGTCAAAACTTTGGCCGACACGTTGATCGAGTTCTTAGACCTAACCAGGCCCGATTCGAGCATGGCAAAGCCAACCCGCATGACAAAGACTAACGCTGAAGCAATGAGAATCCACAAAATGTCGGCGGGGGTGTGGTGCATGGGTTACTCCAGCCCTACCGCAAGAAACGCTTTGTCTTTTCGCCACAGGATGGGAACGATAAACACCGGCGGTTTGAGTCGCATCAGAATGTCAGTGGGCCGTCCCTTAATGAGCATGGGAACCGAAATCAGAAAATCAGAACCAAAACTTTTACGAACATTGCCGGCAATGGTGTTTGTCAACTCGCCGACCATATCCAGGAGCGAATCGTCATCCGGGTCGGCTAAATCGAGAATCTCTTGTGTGAGGGTCGTTAGTAACCCCGACTCCGCGGTAAAATAGATGGCACCTTTACGAGGCCCTGAAATTCCGATAAGCCCTGTAAATGACAAAACTGCAGGTTCGTCACTTTTAATATAAGGGATACCCATAACCGCACTTTCGCCAGTCACTTGTTCAAAATAATCGGTGACTACCTCGATAAAAAACTTCAGTTCAGTTTCGGTCATTTTTGAACCCCCGCAACGCGCTGGATTTCGTTGACCAGCTGTGCCTCGGTAAAGGGTTTGGGCAAAAAAGACTGCGCGCCGAGTTTGAGTGCCTTAAGGCCCGTTTGCGAATCGCTCAGAGCCGAGATCACCAACACACGAACACGTGGATTCAGGCCTTTCAAGGCCTGCAGACACGCTAAGCCATCCATCTGGGGCATCGTAATGTCGAGCGTCACCAGATCTGCAGGGTTTTCTTGATAAAGCTGAAGAGCATCCTGCCCGTTTGAGGCAGTACCCACCACCTCGTAGCCCAAAGGAGCAAGGTACTTGGTAATGGCGCGGCGCATGATACTGGAATCATCGACAATCATGATTTTCATACCAGATGCTAAGCAATTAGCATGCCATTTCTCTATCTTCTGGTACGTAAGACAAATAAGCATGCGGGGTTTACCAACAAGGATTTAACATACATGTACTTTGATTGAGGCATTACTTACATATTTGTATTTTTTAAGATATCATTCCCGAGAAGAAAGTCTCGCAGATTTCGGTGGAGGATTCCGTTCCGACTGCGGTCAAACTCATCGAGCGAGAGAACAAACTTGAAGATAAACTATCGTGTTGTTTTTGCTGGCGCAAAAGTCAACCTCAGCATTTTTTGCTTTTCCCTCCGAAACCGTGTAGTCCCGGCGCAAAAGTTCCATCCAAGTCCTGTCGTTGGAACAAGTGCAAGAGGCAAGCAGAACGGCAATATTCGATGTAGTTGTAGATAGTTTCGGTAGACGTATTGCCGATATTGGCCATGCAGTACATAACTAACTGTCTTAGCTGGGCCAAAGCGCGAACGTTGTTCCGCTAAGGTACTGCTGGCTGTCGGCGTCGGAAAAAGGGTAATTGTAAAGGAACGGAAACCCTCCCCTTACCAAGTAAGGTAATTTCAACATAACGCCCGGCCAAGTAGGTTGCCAGTTCCCCCGAAAGCAAATGAGCGGTCGGGGCCGATTCAAAATTCAACGATAGGAGCTGGGCTTCTAGCACCCCCTGTTGGCGGAGTTCCCCTTGAATGAGCCCAAGTAAGACGGATTTGCCGCAGCGACGCACACCCGTTAAAACTTTTACTTCTAATTCAGATAGATCGAAAATCTATCAATTCACCATCCTCAGGTACGAGAATGCGCGTACCTAACGAGTTTTCTTGTAGCCAATCCCTCAGATACGACCGGCTGGTTTGACAGTGATTGATTGCGTCCATATGGACTGCCACTAGAAAAGCGTTAGGGGCCAGTCGCGCAATTTCAGCAAGATCGCTCGGTGTAAGAGTAATGGGCGTCCCCCACCGAAACTGTGCGGACCCGGCATTGGCAAGGATTCCGTCGGGTTGGCAAACTTGAATCGTGGCACGCAACCGGTCGTCAAGGACGGCGTCACCGGTCAAAAGTACGGTCTTGCCGTCGGCTTCAATGGCAAAAGACGACGATGGACCTAAAAGCCACCGCCACAAAATGTTTTGGGCGTGATGCGCCGCAAACCGACGAAAACGAAGCGAATGCCACTGCAATTCCCTGTCGATCGGCCGAACGTCACTAAACCCTTGCTTGTGAAACCAGCGTGCGTCTGCAGCTGAGCAAAACAAAGGCACCTTCTTGGGAAGAATCGCGGGCTTAGAGTCGGCAAAATGATCAAAATGTCGGTGAGTTACGAGAATGGCGGTCACCGATTGAACCACCTCGTGTACACTACAAGGCAACCCAACCAAGGGGTTCCGCTTTTGAGGGAAAGTGAATGGAACGCTGGCAAGTGACCCCTGATCAGACAAAAACG
>JAJXVP010000022.1 GCA_021782055.1 bacterium
ACGGCAATATGGCAGCTATGTTAGACTCCATGAAAAAGAGTTCTTCTGACTTAGACAGCCTCAGTCGACAAGGTGGTCAATAATGAACATTCTCATCAATGGTGAAGCAATCGATTTAACCTGGGAGTCCGAAAAGACTCTGGGTGAAGTGATCGTGGGGCTAAACGCCTGGGCTGCATCACAAGGACATCAGGTTACTAGCCTATTGGTCAATCATAAGGCGGCTGATTTTTGGGATTCTCAGCTTTCGATTCACGAAATTCACGATGTGGAACTGGATACCGTTCCCCAAGAGCAAGCCTGGTTGCACGAAATGAGAGTCGTGCGTGGCTATATTCAAAAGCTGATTCACACCGTTCAACACGGCAAGAGTGAGGATCTTGTCGCCTTTCAAGAAGATTATCCCTGGATCAGTCCTCTGCTTTTGCGCCTTGGTGCCGAGGCAGCCCCTCCTCCGTGGGATAATCCGGAGCTTTTGCTAGAACGTGCCCAAACTTGGCTACAAACTTTTCCTGATCAAAAGCTTCATCCCCACCTGGTTCAGCTCAAAGATTGGGGGCGGTTAATTCAACAGGGCAAAGACCGTGAAGCCATGCAGGCTTTGCAAAATTTATCACAGGACCTCGAAAACCTTTCCCGGTTAGATTGGGGGAGTGAGTCCTGGTGGAAAGACCTCAATACTTTTCTTGAGGAAGCGGCACAAGCTTTGACGCGACAAGATTTAGTTTTGGTGGCCGACTTGCTTGAATACGAAATCGTTCCTCGGTTAGAAACCTTGAGCGCGTAAAAAACCTACCCCTCGGGGAGAAGCGCCCCGAGGAGCTTGACCGCTGGGCGCGGGAAACTTAATATACACTCATGAAGTTGTCGGCGATTTCTGAAATTGTAAAGAAAGATGTACCCCTACACTACCGTAATGAGTACACAGCTAAGGCGGTGTTTGAAGCTCCTGGTGGCAAACAAGCGGTAAAACGCATTGAGTTTATCGTTGAAATGTCGGCAACTGGTCAAAAAGATATTCGTATCAATATTCTCGATACCATCGACTACCCTTTGGTTCCCATTTTGAAATCGCTCAAAGACGAAATTCAGGTGCTTGATAAAAAGGGCCTGCTCCTCTGACCGGGGGTAAATCTTTGAAAACCCAGCAACTTCCTTCGTTAGCGACGCTAGAAGAATTTGCCGGTCAGCTGGCAGAACTTTGGGGACCGGGTGATCTTGTGCTTCTCGATGGCCCAATGGGAGCAGGAAAAACAGCCTTTACTCAAGCTTTGGCCCGTCACTGGGGGGTTGAGGAACCTGTCACAAGCCCCACGTATGCCCTCATTCAGCTGTATGACGGAAAATTTCCCCTGGTTCACATGGATTTGTACCGTCTAGGCACCGAAGAAGAATTTGAAATGATCGGCGGCCCGGAATATTTTCAAGCTCCCTACTTATGTGTCATTGAGTGGAGTCAACGGTTACCTGCCAGCTATTGGCCCGCTCGGGCCTGGCGTCTGGTGTTTGACTACGAGAACTCGGGACGCCGCGTCCAAGGAACGTGGCCATGACGATCTTAATTGACTCATCCACCGAGATTCTTTTAGTGGCTTTGCACAGCGTTACGAGCTCGACCTTTCGCCAAACAAAGACTGGGTTGAATCACGCTCAGAAAATTCTCGAAGATCTTCAAGGCCTTCTCGAAGAGACCGGTACAACCCCCGAGCAGCTTTCGGGAATTGGGTGTGTTCTAGGCCCGGGTTCGTTCACCGGGCTTCGCATAGGCTTGTGTACCGCCAAGGGGCTGGCCGAAGGTTGGAAAATCCCCCTTTTTGGTTTAGACTCGCTTCGCGCTATGGCCGAAGCTGCGGTTTTGGCACAACCGAGCGATCAGTATTTTCTTCCGGTCATCGATGCCCGCAAGGGACGTTTCTATGGACAGCTCTTTCAAAAGTCACAACCTGTGACCGAACCCGTAGACTTTACCCCCGAGGAGTTCTTGCGCTGGCAAAATGAAAGCGTGGTGCTTTGTGGGTATCAACCTCAACTTTTAAAGGCCCGTTTAGAGGAACTGCAAAAATGGCCACCGGGCTGGAAGGTTTGCGAAGGCTGGAACGAACAGCAGGGGGCAACTTGGGCCCAGTACCTGACCCACCAAGTTCCTGCTCAAGAGGTTGTAGGCCAGAGGGAAATTTTGGGGCCGTTTGCTGGTCCCCGGTATTTACGGGCCAGTGAAGCCGAGGAAGCTAAGTCCTAGATTTTTGAAAGGCTTTAAAATGGGGAACACGACTTTCGGCATTTAACCCCCAAGAGGAGCGGTCGCCTCGTTGGAGGTGGTGATAGCCTAAGCCTGCCACCATAGCCCCGTTATCGGTACACAAGGGTAAGGACGGGTAAAAAGCAGTCAAGTTTTTGACTCGAGAGAACTCTTGTCGCAAAGAAGAATTGGATGCCACACCGCCAGCAAGAACCACGGTCGAAATCCCTGTTTCTTTGGCAGCTTTTTTGACGAGTGCCAGCAACATATCCACTACAGTTTTTTGAAACGACGCACAAACATTGGGCAGGGAATTGTCATACCCCGACCTGAGAAAGGTTTCTCGTTGATGAATGACTGCCGTTTTTAACCCCGACAGAGACAGATCATAGGGACGGCGACCTGGTTTGAGCTGGGGACGAGGAAAGTGAAAGGCTTCAGCTTGGCCACTTTGCGCTAAACGATCGACAGCTTTGCCGCCGGGATATCCTAAACCAAGAAACTTGGCTACTTTATCGAAGGCTTCACCAACGGCGTCGTCCACCGTAGTTCCCAAAACTTCAAGCTCATCAAAGGCGGTGACTTTGGCCAAGATTGTATGTCCCCCTGAAACCAAAAGCCCTAAATAAGGGTAAGGAATTTCAGCCTCTAATTGGGCTGCGTACAGGTGAGCCAGAATGTGATCGACACCCCAGAGGGGCAGTCGACGAGAAAAAGCTAAGGCTTTGGCAAAAGAAAGGCCAACGAGGAGACTCCCTACAAGGCCAGGACGGGCAGTAACGGCAACGGCGTCAATAGCGGCTTCGGTGAGCCCGGCGTCGTCAAGAGCTTGGCGATAAACGGGAACCATCTGTTCAGTATGAAGACGCGATGCTATCTCGGGGACAACACCCTGAAACACCGCATGGGAATCATTTTGAGATGCTATGACAGAGGAAAGAATTGTTTTGCCGTCTTTGACAAGGGCGGCTGCGCAGTCATCACAAGAGGTATCAATCCCCAGAACCACCATGAACAGCGTCTCCTCTTACAAAAGGAAAAATCTCATCAAAGGTATACCCTTCTTCTAAGAGGTTGGGGAACAGCTCAAGAAAGAATTGTGCCAAGTCCGCGTTCCAAGCATGACCGACCATGATGGCTCGCCCAGGCTCTCGAGAGGGGGATTCTTCAGCACGATTGATGATCACGAACCGGTGTTGTTCATTATCTAAAATCACGCGTCGGCTCCTTGGTGAGAAAAATAGATCTTATGAACTGAAAACCCGTAGAACTTCGTGCAAACCCATCAAAGACGTCAGGATCACTGCTAAGACAAGGTAAACGGTACGTAATCTCGTTTGAGGTTTAGTCTTCCTCACTCTTTCAAACTACGGACTTATGCCTCCTTCGTCAAGATAAATCGAAAGTTTACCTCACCAGGTAATCTTCCACCAAAGCCTTTTGCTCACGGAGCTTTTGAAGGGCTCTGAGTTCAATCTGCCTCACCGTCTCGGCAGATAAACCCATTTTTTGACCAATGTTTTTCAGGGTGATTCTTTCACCGCCTTCCATAGCGAAACGTAACCCTAAGACTTCTCGTTCTTTTTCGAGAAGTTTTGCTAAAAGCTTTTGAATGTTGTCTCGCAAACTCTCTTCGAGCATAAGGCGATCTGGCTGAAAGCTGTCATCTTCAAGAAAATCCATGACCGTAGAGGATTCGTCGTTGATTTCGCGGTCAAGCGAGGACACGGGCGAAGCAAGTTCCAACAGGTTCAGCATCTCGGCTTTGTCTAAATGGAGTTCGTTTGCGATGTCGTCAGCAGAAAATAAATCTCCGCGCGAACTCAGATTACCCAAATACCCCAAAACCTTTCGGATGGCTTCTTCTTTGCGATGGGGTAAACGGATAAACCGGTTTTTGTTCGTGATCGCGCGGACAATGGATTGTTTAATCCACCACGAGGCATAGGTAGAAAACCTTACATTTTTACGGTAATCATACTTGCCCGCCGCCGTCATGAGGCCCATATTCCCTTCTTGAATCAGATCTAAAAAGCCTAAGCCATAGCGAAGGTAACCTTTGGCAATTTTGACCACCAGCCTAAGGTTAGCGCGAATTAGCTCGTCTTTGGCTTTCAGATCACCGGTTTCAATACGTCTTGACAATTCTAACTCGCGTTCAAAAGTCAGGAGTTTTGCCTGCGAAATTTCTTCGAAGTAAAAGTTGATGGAATCATCTTGATCAGATATCGTCGCATTCATGACAGTCCCCTCTCACACTAAATAGCAAAATTCGTGCCAACTAATACTAATTCGATTGTGATTGTATTTTATTTACAGACAAGGAAATAGAGATAATTCATTTTTTACAAATTTCTGAAGTTCAGAGGGTGTTCAAATTTGTAGACAATCGGTGCGTAAAAAGAATGGCCAGGGAACTTCCTCTGGGCAGAGTCGGCACACCTTGGTAGAATGAGGTCTTATGGACATGAATACTTATCAAAAGCAAGCGTTAACCACCGCCGTTTACACCAACGACCAACAGAGGTTGATATGTACAGTTCTGGGGCTGACTGGCGAATCGGGCGAGGTGGCCGAAAAGTTTAAAAAAATCTTTCGCGATAAAGCCGGAGTATGGGATGAAAATGATCGCACTGAGATTTTAAAAGAGCTGGGCGACGTGTTGTGGTATGTTTCGGTTTTGGCCGAGACTTTGGGGTGGGACCTAGAAACCGTTGCGTCAACTAACCTTGATAAGCTAAAAAACCGGATGAACCGAGGAAAAATTCAAGGAAGTGGCGATAACAGGTAAACGCCCCGCACCTCTTTGAAAAGGTCCTGTTGGGAAATTCAAGAGCCTGGGAAATTCAATAGCCGGTGGTCGGAATTGGACCGACGACCTACGCTTTACGAGGGCGAATCATGTACTTATCAGACAAGGGTTTACTTATCAACTGTACCAAAAGTGTACCTCGAACCTACCAATGGCCGATAATCGACAAAATAAATAAAATCAAAAAGCCGGTACCGGCTCCAAAGCCTACGTTGCGCTGAAACTCGACGGATCCAAGCTTCGCCGCATCGTCCTTGCGAACCAGGCTGACTGATGCGTCAACTGCCTGGTTGACCGCTTTGGCCACCTCCGCTTGATATTGTGGTTTTGTTAGTAGTAGATAGTCGCTCTGCCTCGGCAATGATCTCCGCGTCAAGGTCTGAGCTCTGGCCTGATCCAGCAACCCCTTGAGCTGAGCCGGTGTTAGTAGCAGATAACCCGGCGGCGTCCTGTACTGCACTGTCGACGGCGTCTGACTTGATGGTGTCGATGGCGCTGTTTTGCTCTTTGACGCTGTGGGCCCCGATGCTGGCAAGCCCGATTGCGGCCGACCATAGGCCGACGTCCTTGAATCCGAGGACAGCGACGAACACCCCGAGAACAAGGCCAGCGAGGCCAATAACCAGAAGCCACTTACCTTTAATGGGTGGCGCACTCACTTGCCCTCCCCGCCTGACGTTACGTCGGTCTTGACGACGATTTGCGCTTGAGGCCTGCGCGGGTCACCGGCTCCCCAAGGAGACGCCGACCAGCCGAGTAAGCCTAAGCCGATTCCAGCGATAGCCAGAAACGTTGTGGAGTCACCCGGCCGGATTACCGAGATATAGTACCCTGCGAAAATCAGAAACGCTACGCCAGCAATCGGCTTGGCGTCCCAGTGGTCTTCAAAATCCTGAAAAACGTCGGTAACGAACTTCCAGATGCCTGTGATGAAAGCGGCCAGAGCCGCGAGAATGTGCTTCATTTTACCTCCTAGATAAACTGAATTAGATTGTAAGCGTTCGGCGATCCCTCGCGGACAGTGACACTCCCGCCTTCGATGGGGTCCCATTCTACGTCGCCAGTCTGGGCTCCGCACACAAAGTGCGTAAAGCCGGTTCGCGGATTGTGCCATCGTTGAATGCACTCCTCGTTGTGCATGACCCCCGAACCAACCGGCCAGAAGATGTCCCCGCTTCCAGGGTTGACGTCGAAGGAAGCGTTTCCAGCTCCGGCCAGGTTAAGCAGTGCGTTAAGGTCGTTGATATAGCAACCATCAACCGGGTTGCCCTGGCCGTCTGACTTCTCAGGACCGATAACTCCGTTGGCCATTCCAGAATTGTAAATTGCCAGAATCTCGTCCGCGCTGAAAGGGTTTGTTGGCCTGGTTCTTTTTTCGACCTTAAAAAGAACAGAGCAGAAAAGACATCCAAACTCGTTGATGTATTTGTTTAATCTGTCGTCAGTTTGATAAAGCATGGATTACCGCCTTCGGTGTCGTGGTAACGTGGTCTGCCCAGATCGCGGCACCAGCGATCAGACCGATAATTAGGATTGCAAGTTGGACAAAATTGATAATGTCGCCGATGCGCGGTCCTGAACGTTGTACTTGTGGGCGCTCATCGTGCTTACGTATCCACTCGCCAACGTTCTGGACCGCTTCTATGAGAGTGTTGAGTTTCTGCTCGATTCCGACGCTCATTATTCGGTGGTCAGACTGAGCCTGTTTAACGCCGTCGACCTCGCTTCGTAGGCGGTCAATCTCTGCGCAAAGCTGTCTCAATTCCGCTACTTCTGCTTCAAGGTCTTGGAGCCTGGCGATCTTGTCGGCAATCTCTTGTAGGCGCGATTCGATTACTGCTAGGCGTTCAGCGTCGGAACTCATTTCACTCGACCACCAATCCAGCGTCCATCAACACGGCGATTTTGTCACCGGGGATTTTTCGCCCTTCCATGATGTCGTCGATTTTAATCGGGTCAAAATTGATTTCTGTTTCCTGCTTTGAAGCTTCGCCTATCTCGAGGTTAGCCTTGTCGATCATCTCTTTTGCGACTACTTCTTTCAAAGCGGAATCAGCTTGAGCGTCTTGGTTTTCTTTGATCTTTTTTAGCCAACCGTCGGTGATCTCTTGGATCGGTTTGTTAGCATCTCTCGCTTTGAGTAAACCAGCGCGGAGCTTTACGATCAGCTTGCCGTTGAGGTCATCCCGAGTGATTAACTCGTCCAAAACCTTCGTTACGACGCCGATCTGATAGTAGCACAGTTTCATTTTCTCTCCTTGAAAAATGTACGCCGCGCAACAAAAGCTCACGGCATACATTTAACTAGGCACGCATCACTTTCCAAAAAAAAGTTGTACGTTTTGCGTCTGCGTCACCCCGCTTACCTCCGCAATGGTGTAGCTGGTGCCTGTAAATTTCCAGGCGAGTTCTTTACTCACGACGTTATTGCTGTCGTCGAGTATCTCAACGTCGTAGGCTAAACCTACTGTGAGACTCGGCAACGCAACACCGTTTGCTAGATTCGCCGTCAGCCCAAAGTTTTGATTCTTGGATACCGACAAACCGGCCACCGAAGCAACGCTCGATGTGCCACCTGCAATAAAAAAATCTATGGTCATAAAATCCTCCTTAACCAATGAATATCAAAAGCTCTCAATTTGCGACCAATTTCTTATGTAGATCTAGATGAAAGCGTGATCGTGTTTATCGTTTGATTGGACCATGAACCTCCAATGGTGATGCCATAACTGCTACCTGACGTGTAGGACGAGTAAGTAAAGCCCGTTATGTTAAACAAAACCTGGATACCTCCTTGATAGACCATGATAAGGTCTACTTTGTTGGAAGACTGGCTTGAAACAAGAACCAGTCCTATCCCGGTGATTATGTTAACCCCGTTCGATACATTAGAGTTTGCCGTTACGTTGTAAAGCCCACTCGGGATTCCACCAGCATTAGTGCTAGTTAAAATAAGGCGTGGATTTGATCCTTGAACATAGGCAGCATTCGTAGCAGAGACAGTTGCAGCAGAAAGGCTATTGACATAAACCGTCCCGTAGCAGAGGCTAGGGTAGCTTATCCCATATCCAAAAGCGATGTATGGGTAACTACCATTCCTCCCAATGCTAAACGTCTCACCGGTGATCCCATTCTTATCAATCCCTACGTCCCAATAACTCGTCGCCGCCGCTTGTCCTGCAAAGCGGATACCTGAGCCGGTCATCGAGCCAGAGTTGAGCGCTGTTGCGATGTAGGGTATCACTGGATTGATGTACGCAACGGTTGCGTCAGGCATCGAGCTGTAGAGCGTAGGGTAGGACGTCGAGCCGCCCCATGAGTTAGTCGTGTTGCCGATGGTCAGCGAGTAGCTTGATGCAGTGAGCGCGGTTAGTGAGCCTGTCAGTGACGCGCTCGACGCTGACAAAGCTCCGCTGATAGACGCAATCGCCGCTGACACCTGGCCTACTACAGAAATATTTCCATCATTATCAAGCGTCATGCCTGTTGTAAGAGCTGTTGAGTTTGCACCGGGGTTGGTCGCAAAACACAATAACCCCTTGTACCCAGCCGCGCTGTCAGCGAAAATGCCAGCCTTCGCCCACCCTGTGTCATGCTGAAACATTAATCCACTTGCCATTGACCCTGATCCGTCAGCCTGGTTTGCTAGAATTGACACTAAACTAGCATTTGGCGTTATCCCAACGCCAAATGAACCAGATGTCAACGCTCCATTCATTGATACGCTTCCGCCCTGTAGGAATGTCATAACTTCAAGATTCGTTCCAGATGCGTTTGTGGAAGTTAAATGCAGATCGTTTGTTAAAGCACCACCGATGATATTTTGACTTAGATGCCACATATTTGTGGACGCGCCATCTGACACGAACCACTGAACTTCGTTCCAGTTTAAACCAAAGTCAAGGTGTATGCTCGGGAAAGAACTTCCTGTGCCGACTCCAAAATTACTACGCCCTGAACCTGGCTTTGTCAGGCTTGCGTAGGTGACTCCTCCAATTTGAAGGTCTAGTCCATTTGTTCCATTGACTATGCCGTTACCAGATGAGTCAGTCGTCAGAGTCATCGGATTCGTCAGTGAATTCACGGTTCCTTGAGATGAAATCTTGAGCGATCCAAGGGCTGAGGTTAGCGTTGATTGAACCAATAGAGCAGTCAAGGAAAGCGTTAGAACGCCAGCTCCGTAGGAGATGTAATTGAGGTTATCGCCGACGAAGAAACTGTCCGACGTCAGGTAGGCCGAATAACCGCTACTCCCAATGTTACCCTCATTGATGTAGAGACCGTTTGACCCTGAGCGCATCCCGAGGCGAACAACCGTAGTCGTACCCTGGTTGATCAAATACGAAGCGTCATGACCGATGATCCAGTCACCGTTAGAGTATGAAACAGGCCCGTCGATTTTAAGGTACTGGCCAGCCTTGGCCCAGAAACCATAGTCCGAAGCTGTCCAAGTGTCTGTGCTGACCGTCCAATACGAAGTGTTTGTCGGGATCGTTCCTGCTGGGGAAGCTGTCGTGCATTTGTAGGTAACTCCCGAGTAAAACACGTAATCGCCAACGCTGTAAGCGGTTAGCGAACTCCAGGTTGATCCGTTTATCGCCAGACCGCTTAGATACCCCATTGCGGCAACGGTTCCAGACGATCCCACCACTGACACCCTGGACTGAGCTGGGTCAAGCAAAAGGTACGATGCGCCGGTGTTTGACTGGATTGTTGAGCCTATAGTCCAGCCGCCGATGACGCCGGACGACGCTGTCAGCACGCCCGCCGAATTGACGCTGAACGTCGTCCCGAGCGTGATGCCGGAAGTACCAACGCTGATATAATTGGACGTGCCAGACGTACCCGCTGAAAGTGAGCTTGAAGATAATGTCAGACCACCAATGGTTCCTGAAGTTGCGGTAACAGCTCCCGCAACCGTGACGCTGAATGGTGACACCGACGGACTGGCACCCCCAAGGTATATTCCGTTCACAGTATCCAGACCAAGGTTTGTTGCCGTCAGCGCTGTAGCACCAATCGTAAACCCACCGATGGTTCCAGCAGACGACACGACAGTACCACGGACCGTTACGTTGTTAAACTCGGCAGTACCGTCGTAGTTGATCGACCAGCCCGTCGTCCCTGCGACGTAGTTGTTAGTCTTTACGGTCGAGCCAGTGATCGAAAGCGTCTTAGCGACAGGGTCAAAGTAAAGTGAAGCGATGCCAGGAATGCCCGCTTGAAACGATCCGTCAGAACCGATGTAGTTTGTGAAAGCGTTCGATACTGAATCCCAGTAGCCGCTTTTAACAGGCGTTACGTAGAAGCCGCTTTTAGTTAGAACCGTTGTCACCTGCTCAAGCGAAGTCTGCGTGATAGAGCCGGATAGCGGAGAGTTAGCTGGAACGGGATTCCCAGTCAGCGGGTCTGGTACTGTGATTTGACTCTGAGTTGATGGCAACGCTCGAGGTGTGTAGGTCAATGTCGTGTCAATCGTTGATTCGGACAGCGCTAACGCCTTGTAGGTGTAGAGCTTGTAAAGTGAGCCGTTGGACAGCGCGCTTGCCTCAGTCGTGACGTCGTAGATTTTTACGTTTACCGAAGGAACTTGCGCATTTGAAATTGTCGGAACACTGACGGCGTAGTTTGCACCTAGCGTGTAAAGTTGTTCGGATTGGAACGTGTAAATCAACGGATTGTTTTGCAGATTTGCTTGAAGCGCGTTGGCAAGATTTTTCGCGAAGCTAGAACCGTTGATAGTGCCTGATCCTGATATGTACTTTGCAGAGTATTTCTTGTACAGAAGTTTTTGACCAGGCGTATCCGTTCTAACAGGCCTAGGTGTGCCTTGACTTAAAATGTTTCCGCCGACGAACACATGATGGAGCGCCTCATAGTAACTTCCTACTCGACGAACTCCTACCTCAATATTTGCATATTGCGAAGGGTCTTGCGGGTCGATTGTCGATCCCCATGTAACGGTGCCATAGAGCGTATCGCCGTTGTAAGACTGGATTAGAACCTCAACGCCATTTTGTAACGGCGTAGGAAACCAAAACCTGGTATATCCTACGACCTGTTGGTTGCCCCCGAAAAGTGTCCAAGCCCAGTCGGAATGTTTCAGCCAAATCGCGCACATTGTAGGCGTGAACGATAATCCTGTGGGAGCGTCCGATGTAGCAGGGACAGTCATCCCCAGAGGGCCTGTAGACACCTCTGTGGTAGCGTTTAGATATAAGTCAGAGACTAAATCAGAATCATACAAAGGCGAAACATTATTCACGACGTCTAGATACTGGACGTCAACCTCGACACTGTCCTCTGTTACCTGCTTACGCTGAATGTTGAACGCGTCAGCGGCTACGTTACTGATAGTGCCGACAGTGGTTGCCGTCGATGCGTTCCAATTCGTGATTGTGAAAACGCCGTTGATGATGGAATACTGAAAACCATAATCGAAAAAAAGCTCTTGCAGAAAATCGCTTAGCTTTGTATTTGCAGGAGCGCAGATTGTAGGAATTACGATCCCGGTATCGGTCGCAGAAATTGACGGAACGGTATATCCATAGACCGGAAGCACGGTGTTTAGGATTTGATAGATTGCACTATTGGCGTTGTTCGTTGGGTCGTGAAGTTTTAGGTTTTGAAGGACAATTGGAAATCGAGTCATCAGATCGAGTGTGTAACTCATGTCTACGAACTGAATGTCCATCGTGTTGAAAACGTTGTTGACATTGATCTGAAATTGCGGTCTCAGAATCCCCGCAAATATCTGGGATCCGTTCTCAGAGAACACGCATTTAACTACGCTGTTGTTGTTCAGAATCGCCTGATACAGAACAGGGTCACTGTTCGCAAGAGTGACGCTCAGAATATTCTGGACACTCTGGAATGACTCGTTGAATACACCTTGCTCCAATTTGTATTTGTTGGTTAGCAGTGACGAAGCGTCGAAGTAGTAACCTGCTGTGAGCGCGCTGGCTTTGGTGTAAGTCGGCGCTGGTACTATGTACCCGTTCGGAACAGGGCTAGGTGGAGCTGGTGCCGGGTCAGGAAAGTAAAGTTGGAGTTGCCATGTCATTGGGTTATCCGTCCGTCTTTGGTAAGCAGATTTGTCTGAAGATAGATTTGTCGAACGAAATCGTTCGGCAGTTGTGAGCCATAAAAATGCGCCCCGGCAAAATTGAAGGTATGTCCGCCGCCGCCGCTTGACTGCCGCTGGTTGGCAAGCGCAAAAAGATTAGACTGCTGAGACTGGTTTAGGACCATCTCACCTGAGTTGAGTCTCGCCGAAACCAGATCGCCCGAGAAAAACTGCCCCGGAACGATACCGCCGGACGCAAACTGAGGCTCAGGTTGCGACATGATGACGGCGAGCTGGGTTGCACCAAGAGCGCCGACAATTCCTGCCTCGATCTCACCAAACGGCGGAGGTAAACTCAACGCCGATATTATCGCCTGAGCAACACCCATCGTTGCATTGACAATCTGCATCTGGTGATTCGATTCCCAGGCGTCACGCTTGGCCTGTTTTTGCTCATTCTGAATCTGCGTCTGCATTTGCTTTTCGGCATTGTAGGCGCTGATCTGGGCCTGTGTTGTGTCATATCCCATACTCTTCTGAATCTGAACCTGCCGGTCAGCGTTCTGGGTGTAGTCCGACAATACGCTCTGTTGGTTAGCAATCTGCGCTTGTGTTTGCTGGTCTTGCAGAGATTGAATTTGGGTGAACAGACTTGTAACTTTTTGCGCTGCTGATATTGTGAAATTCTCAAAGTTTTTGGTGAGAGAATCTTGAAGCTGTTTCCCTTTGTCGACCAGCGGTTTCAGAGGGTCTGGGCCTGATTGTGCCTTCTGTTGAGCGGTTGCAAGAGCGGCCTGAATCTTATCACCAAACAGGTCGTCGACATTGCTAAAGTCAATCATCTCATCAGCTTTGATGACTGGCGCTTTTTCAGCTTTGAGTGATTCGGTCTTAGCTTTTGTCTTGGAAACTTCTGGGTTGTCAGGTCTACTAACTTTGCTCTTTTCGACAACATTCCCGGTATTATCGAAGTTTGCTAAATCCTGTTTTGCTCTAAGCTCATCCTTTAACGCGGCGATGTATTTTCTAACATCATCCATTTGCTGTGCGTAGGCGAGCGCTTCCTGAGTGTTCCCCTCGTTCTGTGCCTCTTGTTCTTTCTGGTAAATCTCTTTGCTCTTTTGGTAGAGCTGTTTTTGCATGTCATCAACGTTATCATTGACGTCGAATTTTACTTTTATGTGACGATCTGACTGGTCTTGCCCAATGTTCTGTTCAGCCTGAACCTGAGCCGCTTTCGCTTGAGCGTAGGCTACCTCGAGTAAAGCTCTAGCTTGAGCCTTCGCCCGTTTCTCTTGCGCCTCGGCTGCCTTCTCAGCGTCACGCAGACTTGTAGAGTAGGCATCGATCTGCCCCTTTAATTCGGGGTAAACCTGGATCATTTTGTTATACTGATCCAGTGTCAGTTTTTCATCTTCATTTTTCTTGGTGATCGGACCAAGTATCGAATCGTATTGATCTTTCTGCTCTCTAGACTTGTCGATTATCTCCTGCACCGAATCTACAAATTTTTCGTTTGCGTCCCGGTTGTCTAGGATTGCCGACGAGAACGCTCTAAGCACGGGAGTTGCCATCGATTCAATCGGACCAAGGACGTCTGTTAGTATTTTCCCCCAGGCCTTCTGCGAGTCCTCGAGGGCCTGATTGAACTTCTCCACGCTTCCAGCCGCAGACTCAGCCAAAGCCTTAGATACGCCACCAAAACGCTTCTGAAGGATATCCAGCATTTCATTTTGCGCCCCCATGACATCGTTCGATTGTTGCATCTGCGTGATCTGCTCTTTCTCAGTTGCAGTGAACTGAATCCCCTCACGGTTAAGCATAGCAAAACCCTTGATTGGGTCGTTGATGGCACGGCCTAACTGTTCGGTAGCTTGCTTGAGGTCAACGCCCATAGCGCTTGCCATGTCAGCCGACGCCTGGACTGTTTTCTCGAACACGTCGCCGCGAATGTTGGTAAACGACATGAGCAGGGCTTCACTGTTCTTGATAGCGTCATCGTCGTAAATGCTGTTTCTTGCGAGAGATTCTGACAGGCCGTCTATTGCGTTCTTCGTCAGTCCGATTGTGCTTGCCGAGTTGGCAAACATTGTGTCGAGCCTGGTTTGAATCGTCTCGGATTCTTTGTATTTTTCAATCGATTCACCGATTGATTCTGAGATAGCTTCCCAGGCTTGCTTCCCGAGTTCAACTGCCGCTTCGAGTGAGATAACGCCGGCCTCGGCTTCCGAGAAAGAGCTTTTGGCGTCATGGCCAAGCTTCTTGAGGTGTGCCGAAATTTCATTAAGGACTGGGCTTAGCTCGTCCTCTCCCCCGATTACAATTCTAGTTTTAGCCATTATTCACCAGCCAACAATATTGAACATACTCGATAGCTTCCATGAGGTCGGCCGGTTGGTCGTAAAGGCCGCCAGAAAGCGGGAAGACGATTTGTCGATCTTTCGATGTGAGGAACTTTGAAAGTGTATTAACAAGCCCCTCGACAAGAACCGCCTCCTGGTTGCCAAAATACCGTGGGGCTTTATCTCCACGACGGTAACGGTCGATTAGGACCGCGATTTTTTTTTAGTCTCTTGATCCAAACCAAAGTTAAAGTCAAAAGCCATTTTGCGAAGCAGTATAAAAAACTCAGGGTACTCAAGTGCCAGTTGTTCTACGCTTTCGCGGGTGACGGGCAAGACCTTACCTTCCTCGTCCTGTAAATCCCACGTCACGATGGCCTCGAAAACCTCATCCACGAAATAAGCGCGGATTTGATCAGCTGTCGGCTTAGTCTCAGGCGGGTTGTCCTCGTCGCCATAAAGCGCTTGTCGGTCAAGCTCGTGAGGGTACGAAAATCCGACCCGCCATTTGCGCAGAGTCAGGTTGACGCCCTGAATCGAAACATCTTTGTGCTGAACAAGGAGATTCTTAAAACTCATGAGAACACCGCTGAGACATCGTTGCTTACGGTTGCTGAGAACGTCCCTACAACATCAGCGGTGATCTGAACACCGATCTGGGTACCTGTGATCTTTGCGTCGGTAATCTGCACCGTCGGGCAGACAACCGAGAAGCCCATGTAACCGCCGGTGATCGGAACGTTTGACAGTGCGTCGATTTCGAGTGCGATTTCTTCTCCGAGCGCCCACGCATCTTTAAGGAACATGGTATACTCGTCCATCGGGACAGAGAAGGTGATAGTGGTTACAAGCTGACCGGCGGGAATCGATGCAAGCTGACCAGCTAACCCTGTGCGGAAATCGCTTGTGAATGCGTTATTGGTGAAGTTAAGCTTGAGGTTTTGAAACTCGTTTAGGACGTTCCCATTGACCTTTACCGAGACATCTTGGAAGGCAAACGGCCGGAAGTTGGGAACTGTCAGACCATTGATCGCGGTTCGTACAACCTCAATGCCGGCCAGGAATCCAGTGCCGAAGGAAATTGCAGAACCGCCAGATGTATCGGAAACTTCTAGCGTGCTACCTGTTGATCCTGTCACGACATAATAAACCGTGTCAGGAGACATACCACTGGGCATTGTGCCGGTAGTCTGGCCGTCTGTCGACGTCAGGAAAAATCGGACAGCGTCACCGACAGCGTAACCATGGGCAGTTGCAGTTGTGATGGTTGTTGCCGATACGCCGCTGACCTGAATTGACAGATCGGTCTCGGCAAGCGCTACAACACCAACGTCACCTTCCACCAGCGCTTTGGGTTGAATGTCCAGCGTCAACGTGTTGAAAATCGATCCGTTGTAGCCGTAGTATTTGTAAGCACCGTAGCCCATCTGGACCGAGTAGGAAGGCAGATTGGCTGAGTTAAGCGGGGTGAAGGTGTGAACGTAAGGTCCGACACCGGAAACAGATTCCTGGCCGAGTAAGCCTTGAAGGACAGCCTGGAGGTTATGGCCGTCAAACTCACACGGAAGTTTCATTTCGACAAGCTGGGTCGATAGGAATTTACCGGGGTTTAACCGGGAACCGATCAAGCTTTTTGACTGGATGTAATCGCGCTTTACGTTGGCTTCTGCGCCTTGTTTAACCCTGATAAAAGTCGTCGGCGTTATCGCCGTTCCGAATACTGATTCTTTTCCGATATAAACGACATTGTTCTCTGATTGTCTTAACTTGCCGGGCATCTGGTCACCTCATCTAATAACTAGACATCAGTCACCGGCCTTCGCGACCTCCTCGGTTGACGCCTCTGCTATTCTGTCCATAACGTGCGATCTGCGGAACTGAGAATTGAGAACACTTAGCCATCTAACCCTCGGACGCTTTGTGAAATTCTCAAATAGGTTGGCTAGCGGATGACTAGCAGACTCCCAAACTCCGCGCTTCGCGTAATGCTCGGCAAAGTAGAGCCCTTCCCTCTGCGCTTGTCCCGTCTTGACGCCAAAGCCATGGACACTGCCGCTTAAAACAGTGTCCCTGGCCATCGCGTTTAGCGTTTCCTGGCCTTTCTTGATAATCTTCCATTCAGCGCTCTGGACCGCCTCTTTCATCTCAAAGAATTTGTTGAGCGTTTCGGCGTCATCGATCTCAAACTTAAACATGGAAACCTCAGAAAACGTTGATCTGCGAAACAACGTCGAAGATAAACCCGACGGTCATCAGGTTTCCATTGTATCCACCGATGTCACCAGAGGGGTCTGCACCGAAAGCAAATTTTCTCAATTTGCTCTGAATGATCCATTGCTGACCAAAGTTTTGATTCTCGGGATAGTACCAAGAGAAAAACGTGTCGATGAATCCAAGAATGTCGCTTTGAGATAGCGAGTTGAAATAAAAGTAAAGGTGCATTTCTTGATCTGTCGTGAAGTAGCTCGCCGTCTGCACTTCAGTCGTCCCTTCGCCGAAAAGAATCTGCGCAACCGGGTAGGTTTGCTGTAACGGGTTGCCGTCGCCGAATAAAACCGAATTGATCTGTTGCGTTGACGGAAGTACCAGGTTAAGCGAATTCTGGATTTGCGTAAGTATCCCCGAATAGTTCGCTTGTAGGCCCATTAGAATCTGCCTCCCGGCTTGTAGGTGTCGAGAATATCTCTGGCCATCTGAGGGATTGAAAGCTCGAACGTTGCTTGCAATTCCCCAGAAATGTTGAACTGGCCTTTGATTCCGAACGTGTTGTTATTGAGCCTACCAAAAAGCGTCGTCGTAATAATGCAAACTGCGAGCTGGATGTCGTCAGGGATCGTAGTATAGCCGGCGTTGTAGGTCACTCTCAAAATCTTCTTGTTGGTGTAGTTTCCGAACCCAAGATAGTACCCGCCGAACGGCTGAGTAAAAGCCGGGTTGAAGTTGATCAGGCTGACAGTGCCGATTTGATCGAAGCTGAACTGAACCTGAGTCTGTGAGCCTGTGAACGCTCCAGAAGGGTCGTATTCAACCATCGTTATCGTGTTGATCGGACGCCCTTTGAGACTCAACAAATTGTAACCAGGCGAGTCAACGTCTTGCGCCGGATAGTCGAACAACTCGATATAATCCTCCGCGTCTAGGTTACGGCCGACGTAACGATTAGCAACCGCCGAGGCATTGATAATGAGTTGCGAAATCAACGTGTCGGAATTGAGGATTTTAGGGTTGAGAACTTTCCAATATGCGAGCGTTGTAAGTGATCCCATTATTGAGTTGGGCCACCTTTGCGGGTGGCCCTTTACCTCTACTTAACAGTCAACACCTGGACGGCGTTGGGGTCGAGAACCTTACCGTCGAACCGATTGTAGTATTGAGCGATTACGCCCAAACTGGTCGGGTTTTGGATAAGGTTACGTGCGATGATACCTTCGGTGGCGTCGGGCGACGGAGCAGTCGCAACCTGGTCAACTATGGCATAGCCATATTGAGGGTTGAGGAAAATGCCGACCTTGTTTCCGGTGGTCGATCCGCTTTGAGCCAGACCGTAGCCGGTGTCGTAGACCGGATACTTGCCCATAAAAATGGGTTGGCCGCCGTCGTAGGTCAACATGGGGAAGCCGCCGGAGGTTCCGGTCGAACCGTAGGTAGCGGTCGCCAACAGGGGAAGCATACCAGTGCCGACGATCAGGATAGCGCCGGCGCGGTACGGCTTGGGCAGACGGAAGACCAGGTTTACGAAGTCTTGAATGACAGTCGTCGCGGTAGTCGCTGTCGTGCCGTTGGTGCCCCCGACCAGCAGGCCTTGAGGCTCGCTTGTCCCCGATCCGTCAAGCACCATCTGCAATTCGCCGAGACCCATCGAAAGGCCAGCCAGTTTGTCCAATTCTTGGATGACGTTCCATGAAGAACTGTTGAGCAATTCCTGGGAAACGTTTCTCACGAACGCGTTAGTCCACGCACCGAATGACACCGACGCGACAGAAGCAGAAGCCTCAGACAGCGTGGAGTTTTCGGCGATGATGGCCGAAGCGACCACGCCGGACGAAACAGGAAGGGTCAGGTTTGCCGAGGCGACCTTGTGGGTAACCAGCGGGCGCAGGAAGTCAAATTCCTGCAGATAATTGATAACATTGCCGTCGACCAAGTTGGTCAAGCCAACCGAGGTCGTGATAGCACGTTGGACTTCGGGTTGGCAGAATTCGCGGAATGAGATTTTCTCCATCGCCTTTTGGAGATTGTGCCGACGTTCGGCGTCTTGCTCTTTTAGTTCGGCGGCCGTCTTGGGGACTGAGCGAGTTTCGTGAGCTTGTTCGACCTGCACAGTGCGTTCAGCGGGCTTGCTAAGTTCAGCGTCGCGCTGAGTCTTTAACTCGGCTTTGCGCAAAACTAACCCGTCAATTTTCTTGGTTTCGTCGTCGGTTAGGCTACGGTTTTCAGTCTTGGCCAAGGCTACCATAGCCTGGGCTTCCGATTCTACTTTGTCAATTTCCGACAGGATTTCTTTCAGGTTCATACTACAAACCTCCACGCGTTAGAGCGTTCCTTTTGCGATGGCAAAAATTGTGTCAGTACGACAGCGGCTTTCGCTTCATCAAAAGTGGACTCCGACTGCACTTCGGTGCGGGTCGTTTCCGGCTCTCCTTGCGGAGCTGTGTCTGTTCTTTTTTCAGACTCTTCGACGAAGAGTTTTTCAATCTCATCAATAACCTTGGCGTCGTACCCGTGTTGCTCGAAGTACGACCTCACGCTGATACTTGTAGCCGGGTAAGCGGGCGAATAGACCGGGGAAATCTCGGTCAACTTAATCTCTTTTAGCCGACGTCTCGGCAAATCGCCTTGACTTCTGGTCCACTCTTCCTTGTCAGGACTCGGAACCGTAAAACCAAAAGAAACGCCTTCGATAAGTCCGCTTCGAGTTGCTTCGATGGCATCGTGGCCCCAAGACACGTCGGGAACATCTAGCTCAAAGCGCAAACCAATTTCGTCGGTAGCGAGTTTGAGGTTTCCGGCGCGTACCGAGCCTAAAGGCTTGCTGTAGTCGTGATTAAAAAGTGCGCGGATCGATCGGTTTTCTTGGAGGGTTTTAGTAACTGCGCCAGGCGCGATTTCCTCGATGAACCGCTTACCGCCCTCGGAGATAGGCACGGACTGCGAATTGAAAACAATCGCATATCCGGTCATGACAGGACGCTTTGAACCGTCGGCCATTGACCGCTCTTCAATCTTGATGCCTTCCGCTTTGGTAAATCGTTTCTCGTCCATCATGCCAATAACTAGGCACGGCTCAAAGGTCATCTTCCTCTGCCGTCGCCCCAGGGTCGTCGGCCATCATTTTAGCGGCGTTTGCCATTTCGGGCTTGTTCATCGGGATGATGTTCCCTTCCCCGTCGATCATCGCGAAACCCTGCTGAATCTGGATCGAATCGAGTCCAGGTTTAGGATTGAGCTTGAGTTTCTTACGCGCTTCGTTTCGGGTCATAATCCCCGCGTTTGTCATGTTGATCAGGTTGCCGACAAACGTCATACGGTCTGTTTGGATGAAGGCATCACGGTCAAAAGAGATTAGCATTTGACCAACCATCATTGGTTCGACAAAGTGGATTCTGAAAGCCGACTCGAACTTCACTAGGATCGGATCAATGGTGTATTTCAGAAAATTAAGGTCGTCGTTTTCTGTGTCAATTTTCTGCGAAGGCATGGGCACGTTGAGCTTGCTCAGTGGTACGCCGAACACCCGCGCAAGTTCCTCGACGGTAAACTGCCTAGACTGAACTAACTGCATGTCCTCGGGCTTGATTGCAATTGGCTCGTACTTCCAGCCGAAAGGCAAGAAAGCGGTCGAGTGACTGCGCTCGATGCCCGAGACTTGGGTATTCCATTTGTCTTTCGCCGCTTTAACGGTGTCGTCGTCAAGCTGGACGTTAGGCGTAATGATCCCCACCGGGACGCCACCCCGGGTGTAGAAGTGATTCGTGTACGTCTCCTGTTTAACCGCATTGTCAATCAGGCCGTAAAACGCCAAGAACGGCGACACGCCGCGAATTCCATCGATGGTATTGCCGAGAATGTGGACAATGTCGGCATCGGTGTAAATCTGTCCCCATGCAGAATATGTTTTGACGCCAGACACGTTATCAAACGTTACAATCACCGAGTCTGGGTTTAGCGGGATGAGCTCGACAATCTCGCCGCCCTGGTTGCGCTGTTTGAAAATCATAGCCTCACCCCTCAGTAAGAGGGAAAGGTTTAGATGGTTGTAAAACGCATCGATGGTTTGGAAATTGTTCGGCCTTACTTGCAAGAGGTAAGGCAGGTTGCCGGGCTGAGGTAGCATTTCCTCTGTGCTCTCATCGTCAACTTTGTAAAATCGGCACGGGATCCCCGAGATTGCACCAGCAATGATGGAAACGCACCGCCATACGACGGTTAAACGCAACTGCTGGTACGCGCCAAAAGACGGCGACTGCTGGCCATTTGTGCCATAGGTAAGGTTCGGTATACCGCGAATCTCAGCCTTTGCGATCTCACTCCTGATCAAACTGTCGATCTGAGCGGTAGATAAGGCAGGGGTTTGGCGTCGCTGAAAGAATCTGTCGAGAAAGCCCATGCAGACTAACTAGGCGTTAGTCAGAATCCGAAGTTTTCCAGGTTAAAGGCTTGTTTTTTATATGTGCCGTTTTGTTCGCCGAGACTGGCGCGCCAGAATCCCATCACCGCTGTCGTCAAAAGGTCGATCTTATCGGCGTCAAACTTCTTTTCCAGTTTCTTGAGGTCGGATGATGACAAAATGGCGTTAGTTGCGTTCCACAAAAAAAGTTCCGACTGCTGGAACTTTATGCGATCATGGAACATTTCGTTTTCGTAGTGCGCAATCATCGGTGAAAACGATAGCTTCGACGGCTTTACTGGCACTTTCGGGATTTTAGGGAGTGCCTCGTGAATCTTTTGAATCAAAAGTGCCGAGTGTGCTTCGTCATAAGAAATTTCGTTGATAACAAACCGCTTTGAGTCGGCGACTATAGATTCAAAAATGTCGTTGTGATCTATCACGTCGCCATCGCAAAGCTGGACCAGACCGGCCTGCACCCATGCGGGATACTGGCCGTTCTCGTAGCGGGTTTTCTCCTCAAGTTTCTTCCCGGGTATCCAAGTTTTCCAAAACTGATAGTAAAGGCCTGTCTCTTCGTCTGGGAAAGTCTGGCAATAGGTTGATAGGTCGTTATTTAGTGATAGGTCAAAGGAAAGGTAACACGCCGAACCATAAAAATCCTCAATGGTCTTATCGGTCATCCGCGCAAGAACATCTTCACGCTTAAGCCAGTTATTTTGGTTCCGCATCCAGAAATTGAGATTCTTGACGCAGAAGTTTGCCCACTTTGTCGGGGACGATTTTCCTTCCAGGTAAAGTGAAGTGTATTCGTCCATCGTGACCGAATGCCCCATTCCCGGCTGAACCTTTCGCCAGGTGTCAGGACTGGTCAGGTCGTCGCCCGGGTCGGGCTGGTAAATTATCGCGAGAAAGTTCTCGTTGACTTCTTGGCCGGTGAGAATCTTCTTAGCGTAGGCCTCTTGGGTAAACGCGAATGAATTAAAGTTACGTCCGGCTGTAGTAATGGCAATCAGTTTTTGATTTTGCTTGCCCAAAAGGCCCGATAGCAACGTCGAATAGACGCGGTCGTCCAGAAACGCATGTAGTTCGTCGATCACGATAAGGTCGGCGAGGATACCGTCTAAACCGCCTTCGTTTGAGGCGAACACCTGGAACCGTCCATTGGTGCCTTTGACGTGAATCTCATCGCGTAATGGCCTGAAAAAGGGCTGCAAACTGACATTGAACTTAATCAGTTCCTTAATATCACTGAACAGTTTTCGAGCCTGTTTCTCGGTTGACGCGGTACACGCTCCTAGAAATGCAAAATTGCCGGTTGCGATCGCCTCGAAAATTACTACTAGCGCGATAATCGTGGTTTTACCAGCTTTTCTCGGCAATTCTATAAAAACGTTCCTAAAACGGTAGGTATTGTCTGTTTTTCGCTTCCATCCGTAGATTTGGCCGAAAATAAACGCTTGAAATGGCAATAAAACAAACGGTTTACCCTGTCCGTGACCGTCTTTTTGTTTGATTAGACCAACAAAATCCTCGAATCTTTTCGCAATAGAAAGGTCAAGATAGTACGGAAAATCGTCAGTTTTAGACGCCAAAAGGTCGCGCTCGAAGCGGTCAACGGCCTGTTGTATCGTGATAGGATAGACTTCAGGATTAGTTTTAACGTCTCGGGCGTATTCAAATAGTTTCATTTCTTCAAAAACTCAGCAAAAGGGTTTTTTTCCTGGTCATCATCCATTTTCATACGCTTGCGTGATGAAATTGACAGCCCAAGCTTCTCGGCGTTGAGCATCATAATGTGCATAGCCCTGTTTTGTTTCTCAACATATCGCATAGCCGAGTTTTCAAGCAATTCTATCGCTTTTCGTTGTTGCAAGTTGGTAAAATCAGTATTTTCCCGCTCAAAATCGAGTTTTTTTTGATAATCATCAGCAAGTTTACGAAACTTAAGAAAGTCGGAAAACGCTGTGGCGTAAAGCCCTAGAATATCGCCGTCGATTCTCTTGTTTATCCCAAGAGATTCTATTTTTTCAATCGTCTCTATCCATTTTTTTCGCGCGATAGCGTCAAGATAGTCTGGTATTGCCGGTTTTTCTATTTTCGGCTGAGTTTTTCTGGTTTTAACTGGCTTTTCAGCCTTGCGCTCGAACTCGTCGAACACTGAACGACTAGAACTGGGTCGTTTTTTTTCCATAAAAACTGCAAACGTGGGGAATGCGCCCGAGCGACCGGCTTTCATTCATAAACGGCGACCCCACCCCCTTTTGTAGAGTAACTTGGACTGCTTCGAGTCCTAGTTGTAGGCATGATAAACAAACAAGGTTTTGCCTACCCATGCGCTCATGTTGGCTGTGCTGGCTTGTCCACTGAGTCGTCAAGGTACTGCACCGAGCATCTATCGCAAGAGCCGACTGAGACTCCATACTCTCGATTGCGAGAACATCAGAAGAAAACCGCGTCAATCCCCGACTATAGTTCGGCTGACTGGCGACGTTTCCGAAAATGGTACCTGACACGCCATCCGACCTGCGAATGGTCCTCTGGGTGCGACCAAAAGGCGACGGTGTTACACCACCACGAGATGAGCGCGCGTGAGATGGTCGAGCGCTTTGGTTGCTTTGTGTACGAAGAGTCTTTGTATCGTGGTATGTGTGCTTATCACAATACATTGTTTTGGCAACGGTATGAGCGCGAGCAGAACAAAAGGCGTCAACGGTAGTCATTCGGGATTACCTTTTCGAGTTCGATCTGAATCAGCGGTTTTACTTCTTCCAGCCATTTTTTGTAGCGCTTCTTTTCGGTGGGCGATAGTAACCATAGGAAATCGTCCAGAGTTCCGCCGTCAAGGATCCACTGTGCCAACGGTGCAGAGTAGTCGTGCTGGCACACTGGAGCTTTGACGTTACGAACGATTGTCGAGGTGATGAAGAGTAGTTTCGTGTCGACGAATCCTTGCATTTTTCTTTTCCTCCCGGTTCATTGCTCGAATGGCGATCTTCAGAAAATAGCTGTACGGCCTACCAAGCTTTTCGTCCCACTTTTTAACGCTCATGTAGCAGGTCTCAGCGCCGAGTAAAGCGAGGTCATCGACCATTGTGTGCTGGCACAAACGGTAGTGTCGTGCCGCCCATTTAGACAACAAAAAAAATAGCTCGAAGATTTTTTTTTGATCACCAAGAGCCATGCTTTTTTTGAAAACCTCATCGTCGAACACCATGCTCATTTCCCTTTTCCAGAGTTTACCAGTTTCGCATAGATTGATTTTGGAGGCACTTTTGACGTTAGTGGCATAGTTTGACGTTTTACCATCAAAACGCACAAGCGAGACGGCATAGCGTTGATCATACGACCCTCTTTGCTTTGGCAAGCGATTTGACATACTGCCAAAACTCATTGAGCTCAGCTTCCGTGGCGTACTGCTCGTCTGGCGCTTTGATGCGCTTTGTCGCTATAGTCGCCTCGCGGTCTTTGAGCGTCTCGATGACTTTGCTTTCGAGACTAACAAAAATCGCCTTATCCGGCAGGGTTTTGTACTGAGCCGAAAAGCTCGCTGTCACCTCGTCAAAAAGCACGTCGAGAAATTCAGGCGTCTTTCCGAGCACGTAAGCGCCGATCACCGGTCGCTGTCCTGGTGTGTACTGCATCCCGTAGTAGGCTTGTACTGCGTTGATGTACTCTGGCCCGGTCATGATGCGCTCACTTTGGCGATGTAGTCGTTGACCCAGTCACCGCTAAACTCATCAGCCCTGTGTGCCAGCTTTTCGACATCCCCCAGTAACGCCAGCATTCGCGATGGCAGAAACGGCTGTCGTTGCCAGAAACCTGCGCTAGTCTGCGTTTGGTTCCAGAATGTCTCCACCCAGCTTCGAAGTGCTTCTTTGGCGTTTGGCGTCTTTTCGGCGAGATAGCAGAGTGTGCCTATTGCTTTGACCTCCTTGGCGATATCCGGCCATAGTGGATTTTTGGACTGAAACGAATCGCGGACGGCGGTGAAATTCTCGGGAACGTGATCCGATTGTTCGCCAGCCTCGCGCGCGTTGGCTTCTCTTAACTTCTCTTCTCTTAACTTAACTTCTATTGCGTCGGGGTGTTCGTCGATCGTTCGTCGATCGTTCGTCGATCGTTCGACGATTGCCTTTTCCTCCTTTTCTTTGACGTCTGGGATAGACGATTTTTTTGGTCGGTCGATAGTCTGGTATTCGGTCCACCCTTTGAGCTGTATTACCTCGTCGTCGCACGAAATCAAACCAACACTGGCCAATCTTTCCAGACCACCCTCGATTTGATCCAAAGACAGATTATCCGCAGGAAAAATCCCTGCTTTGAGAGCCAGCCCATCGTTCCAGAGCTTTCCCTCGTCATCCGCTTGTGAGACTAATCCGATAAAAAACAACCGCTCAAAAAAGGCCAATCTAATAAACTTTCGATTCGTCCATATTGTCGGGTCTATCATTCGTCGTCTTGCCATTTCCATTGCCTCTTATTATAGCCTAATTCGCTGTTTGTGTCTCACTAAATAACTCAAATTGCAGACCTTGTTCGCCGTCGATAAAAGCTTCACAACCTCTCTTTGACGTAAACCCCTGAACTGGACCTGAAAATACCTGGTGACTGCTTATCGGCTTAGTCCAGCGCAGACACCTATCGCGGATAGTGCAAATGTCCTGTGGCCTTCCAAGAATTCCGCGTGCGCCAAAGCATTTTGTTAGGGTCATTTTTTTAGCCTGTTTTTTATTTCAGCTTTCATTCCCTCTAAACTTTCACCGATGGGCGAATCGGCTTGAACTCGTTGTTGGATGCTGTCGACTGCTTAGAAACAATGTCGAAAAGGCGCGAGTATTCGGCGTAAAGCTTTTTGTACTCCTCACCTAAATCAACACCGTTTACAATCTGACGGCAGCCTTTAAGCTTTACGCTCATGTCCGGTAATTTGCCTTTATTACGAAACAATCCCATTTGTTTACCCTCTGCCGACAGCTTGGAGCGTGTCGGCTAAAATCTTTGATTTTGGCCGCTAAAGCGTCCATCCAACATTAAGATAAGCTGTGAGGCTCTGCCGAATCAGCTTGATCTTGTTGTTCAGTGTTTTTGGAATTATCGAGTAACTTCCAAGTAATAAAATATTGCTCATGCCTTACTGTTGATAGGATAAAAGCGTCAGGATGGAAATCACCCGTAGACACGTTGATAACACATGGCTTAATACATCCATTGTATATATACTTTGTTGCCATTCTCTTCCTCGGCTTCGATGGCCTTGTTGATTTCATCGGCCAACATGTCCCAACGAGTACGATCTTTATCTTCAAATCTAAAACTGAAATATTTTTTACTTAGTTCTGTTCCAGTAAATCTTTTAC
>JAJXVP010000192.1 GCA_021782055.1 bacterium
GAATCTTGGACGGGCAGACAAAGGCACAGCTTCCGCATTCAATGCAGGCCATCACTTCAAACTGCTGAAGAACCTCGGTATCATTTTTCAACGCCGAACGGTTGAGCATTAACGGTGCGAGGCCCATCGGACAGGCCGTGACACATCGTCCGCACCGAATACAAGCCGTTGCGGCAGGGGCTTCGCCTTCGTTAGCGGGCAGAGCCAAAAGCGCATTGGTATGCTTGACCACCGACGTATCGAGAGTGTGCTGGGCAACTCCCATCATGGGGCCGCCCATAATGACCTTTCGCGGGTCGCGGGTAAAGCCACCAGCAAAGGCAAAGACATCGGCGAGCGGGGTGCCAATCAGCACTTCGACGTTTTTGGGCTCTTTGACACAGCCGCCGGCCACCGTGACTCTTTTCTTGATCAACGGAAAACCGGTTTTTAGGTATTGGCCCAAAAAGGATACCGAAGTGACATTCATGACGATCACACCGACATCAGCGGGAAGCTTGCCGACAGGAAGGACACGGCGAGCCGTGGCCCAAATCAGCATTTTTTCGGCACCCTGGGGGTAACGAGTCTTTAAGGGCATGACTTTGACGGTTTGTTGAGCCGCAAAGGCTTTTTTAAGCAAGGAAATCGCTTTTGGTTTGTTGTCTTCGATCCCGATCAAAACGTTCGAAATTCCCAAATAGGTGGTTACAGCCTTAACGCCAGCAACAATCGATTCGGAATTTTCAAGGATTTCGCGGTAATCGGCAGTAATATACGGTTCACACTCGGCGGCATTGATGATCAAGGTGTCGACGGGTTTGTCTTGGGGAGGGTTCAGCTTGACGTGAGTCGGAAACCCGGCACCCCCGAGACCGACCAGGCCGCTGGCGCGGACGGCCGCCAAAAACTCTTGTTTGTTGTTCACCACCGGAGGGGTGAGGTTGTCGACAATTTCTTGCTTACCGTCGGTTTCGATTTCGACACTGGTGACTTGAATCCCGCCGGCCCAGAGCATTAAGTCGACGTTGGTGACTTTGCCCGACACACTCGAGTGAATCGGTACAGCCATAAGTTTGTCGGAGTCGCCGAGGATTTGCCCCACCTTGACGGTATCGCCCTTCTGCACTTTCGGGTCGCAAATGACCCCGGTGTGCTGAAGGAGCGGAATGACGACCTTAGGCGGAACAGGCATCGTCTGAGTGGCCAGCTCCGCCGTCTGTTTACGGTGGGGCACAGGGGCGCCCCCGCGGAACGGACGTTGAAATATCATTTGCTACCTCGGCAGATAGTATATCATTCTATTGTGAACATGGGAACAAAAAACCGTAGCCTGCGAATCGATTTTTCGTGTTATCTTTCAGAAAATCTAGACTTGTCATGAAACCTTTTCTCGGTGAAATTGAAGAGAGGAGGGGTTGCCTATGAAAACAGGATTTGCTTTTGCCGGTGCGGCGGCCTTTATCGCGCAAGAAGCGGCGTTAGCCAAGGTCTTGATGGAAGGAAAAACGTTGGGAAGAACGGTACGTCCCGATGTCGTGGCGGGGACAAGCTCTGGGGCTTTGAATGCCGTGGTGGTCAATGCGATTTTGCAGACCCTCGATGGCAAGGCCCCCCGCGGGGGCGAGTTTCGTTGGGGCGGCCCCGGTGATACCGGTGAAGACACCTATTACGGTTTGTTAGCGGGGCTGAAGAATCGCGATGTCTTTACGGTAAGTTTAGGAGCTTTAGCTCAGGGCGGGGTGCTTGATAACGCCCCTTTACGGAGGCTTTTAGAACACGTCATAGAACGTCGTCTGGGCTTTGCGACGTTGGGCGACCTCCCTCTGCCGACCTGGATCTGCGTTGTGGACCGAGCGACCGGTCGCCCCCTGCGTCTTTCTAGCCTCCATCCTCATCATAAAAACTTAAGTCTTGTCGATGTTTTGATGGCGTCGACGGCGATTCCTATTGTGTTTCCGCCACAAAAGATTGGTGCCAAAATGGGGCCGGGGCTTGAAGGCGTGTTTTTTGACGGGGGGACCGGACCTGACTCGATTCCTGTCGAAGCCCTCGAAGATGAAAACTGCGATGAAATCTTTCTGATTGACCGCATGGGGAGTACGGCGGCCACGAGTCATAAACCTGATCTGGCTCATGCCAGCACCGAAAGTGCGTCGGCGATGGGTGGGTTTCATCTGGAGGTTGTCGAAAATACCGCCTTAGGCTTAGAGTACCTTTTTAGAACGATCAACACATATCAAATCGAAAAGGCCTCGCGTTTAGCCTCATCCGTATGGATCTATGAACCAGAATTGGCCACTTCATACGGAATTCTGGATTTTTCACAAGAAAAGCGGCAGTGGGACGAAACCTGGGCCTGGGCCCAAAAACATCCACCGCGCCGCTTATAGAGAGGCGTTTAAAGCCGCTTATATATAGGACAAGATTAGGAGCCGTCTGTGACAGATCAACCCATCCCCTCATTTGAAATCTTGGGACAAAAGGTAGCCGAACCCCGCCGCCAGTTAGAAACGTTTCCGACCCCTGCCGGGGTCACGCGGGTCGTTCTTGAAAGCGATGAGGTTACTAGCCTGTGCCCTGTTACGGGCCAACCGGATTATGAAACGATTCGGATTGAGTTTGTGCCTGGGCCCTTCTGTTTAGAAAGTAAAAGCCTCAAACTCTACTTTTGGTCGTTCCGGAACGAAGGTCACTTTTGCGAAGCGTTAGCTGCTCTGGTGGCCGAGGATGTCGCGGCCGTTTTGTCGCCATTATGGATCAAAGTTACCGTTGCGCAAAAAGCACGCGGAGGAATCACCATTACCGCCGAAACAGAACGTTCCTTTAGGCCTGTGACGGGGGAAATCTCAAAAACCTAATGGGAAGCCCCCCGTTTTTTGTTCGCAGGAGCTCTTGAGGATGCAGTCCGGCCAAGCCCTCGCCGTGTTCTGTACCATCCAACCAGGTCGCGCTCACCCCATCCTGGCTGATTTTTTTACCAAACGCCGCAAAAAGGTTGCGAAGGTCGCTATGTTCTGAAATGCGATGACCGTAAGGGGGGTTGGTTACCACAAAACTGCCCGGTGTCCAGGCGGCCTGCAAGACAGCTCGTCGTTCCCATGCAAGGTTAACCCCCGCCCGTTCGGCATTGGCTCGCGCCGCTTGGATGGCTCCGTCGTCCCGGTCACCGCCGGTGATGACAACCGGGCTTTCAGAAAGAATATGCGACTGCAGACTAGTTACCGTTTTTCCCCAAGCTTCCGCATCAAAATCCTGCCAGTCCTGGCAGGCCAAGTGTCGAGGTCGCCGATCAGCTGTCGCCAGCCCCGGGGGAATGCGCTGGGCCAAAAGTGCAGCTTCAATAGGAATGGTTCCTGAACCGCAAAAAGGGTCATCCAAGGGGGTCGTGGGGGTTTTGTAGCGAACCGCCGCGCCGCGTCCTAGCCCCTCGGACACTGCGGGTACCCAACCCGAGGCGTAAAGCAGGGCGGCGGCCAGGTTTTCGCGTAGAGGAGCTTTAGCCGTAGCTTGCCGGTAGCCGCGCCGGTGCAAGGAGCCTGCCGCATCCACACTGAGTTCCACGGTATCGTGGACGATACGAACCATAAACCGCTGGGCGGGGTCACTCCCCAAGGGCGCGGGTTCTGCCTGGGTGCGTCGCGTGATCCAATTACTTACGCGTTCCACAACCGCCCCTTCATGGTACAGGGCCGAGGCACGACAAGCGGCATCAACCCGGAACGAGGCGTGGCGCTGTAACCAAAGTTCCCAAGGAAGGTTTCCCAACAGAAGCTCGAGTTCAGGAAAGCTTGTGGCAGTTCCGCCTTTGATACGGACCAGGACATGCGATGCTGTCCTGAGGCTTAAGGCCGCCCGGTACAGGTCGCGCCAGTGGCCTTTCCAAAAGGCACCGCCAAGTTCACGGCGGGGTTTAAAACCGAGGGTGGCTAGCTCCTGTTCGAGGAGGAACTCAAGACCTGGCGAGGTTGAGGCAAAAAACGCGTGAAGGGGTTCTGACTTCATGCGGAATCATAACCCGCTCGTGCCGGTTTGGGGAGTGCCTAGTCCTGCATAGTCCTGGGCGGAAGGAGGATCTGCTGGGTAAATTCAAAGCGTTGGCCGTCTTATTGCTTGCTTTTGTGGCGCAAGCTGCGTGGGCTCACCCTCATATTTGGATCAGCTCAAAGGCTGAGGTCGTGGTAAAGCACGGAACAGTCGAGGGCTTTTGGGCGACGTGGACGTTCGACGAAATGTTTTCAACGGTTGTGACGGCCTTTCCTCACGGAGCGGACGGGCGTTTTAGCCCCGAGACAATTCATGCCATTCAAACCCACGATTTTGACAATTTAAGCAACTTTCACTATTTCTGCTGGGTCTACTGGAACGGCGCCAGACTCTTTCCTACCAGCGTTTCACACTTTCAAACGTGGCTAGTCGCGGGGGGGACCAAGGCGGTTTACCGTTTCTTTGTTCCGATTCACCGCCGAATTCATCCTGGGGATGAGTTAACGCTGGCCATGTACGATGATTCTTATTTTACGCAAATCCTCTGGGCGAAACATCAGCCCTTGACCGGCGCAGACGGCGCCGTCGTACGCTTTAGACCCAACCCTGGGCGGGCCTACTACGGCGGTTTTGTCATTCCGGTCGAAGCTCATTTGATATGGGAGAAAGCACCATGAAAAAAAACGTACGGGACCCTGTTCCCGTCATTGTCCTGACCGGTTTTTTGGGGTCTGGTAAAAGCACCATCGTCAACCGGCTTGTTAAAGAGCGCCCCGGACGAAAGTTTGGTGTTTTGCTTAACGAGTTCGGCACAGCGGCCCTCGAAAGCCAGATTGTTGAAACACGGAAAAAACCGGTTGTTGAACTCCCGGCCGGCTGTTTGTGCTGTGCGGGTGATGGCGAAATTGAAAAAGCGTTGAAGGATCTGCTAAAAAAAGACTCAGCCCTTGAGCTTTTGATTATCGAAGCCTCAGGTCTGACTAGTCCGGCCCCTGTCCTTGAGTTGTTGTCCCGAGAGGACAACCCCGATTTTCGCTTATCAGCCGTTTGGGCCATCATCGATGCCTCGACCTTTTTAGATCGTGAAAAAGAGGTAGGCCTGGTTCGCAAGCAATTGAGCTTTGCCGATGTGGTCCTTTTAACGAAAACCGATATGACTCCTCCTGAAACTCGGCTTGCGGTCGAAAACCGTTTGGCGGCGCTCAAACCGGGGATCGCAGTTTTTCCCACCAGCGAAAGAATCCCGTGGGATGCCATGGGTGAGGGGGGTGAACGCCTCGTGGGACCCTCCGAAGGAAAGTCGGCGTCTGGAAAGCGGTTTTTTCGTGCCGATCAGCATCACGAGGTCAAAGTGTGGGAATTTGAGTATGACCGTCCTTTGAAACCCGAGGCTGTAAAAGCGGCCTTTGCCGTGGAAGAGCCAGGGCTTTTACGTTCAAAAGGCATTTTATACCTTGATGATCCCACGGGACAACGATGGAAGTACTTAGTGCAAGTTGCCGGGGCTCAAAAACAGCTGTACAGCCGACCTTGGGACGCCAACGAACCAAGACGCACGTCTTTGGTCTTTTTGGGGACGGCGTTTGACG
>JAJXVP010000193.1 GCA_021782055.1 bacterium
TTCACGGTCATCCTCCTCTTGGAACCCACTCTGGACACCATGGCCTTGGTCGCCGAAAGGATCCGGCAGGCTATAGCCGAAAAACCAATCGCCCCCCTCTCTGCCCCGGTAACCGTCAGTATTGGGGGGGCCCTGCTTGTTCCCGGCGACACCGAAGAACTACTGATCAACCGTGCAGACAATTTGCTATACCAGGCAAAGCAAGACGGTCGAAATCGCAGTAAAGTAAGCTAAGCAATGTTTGTATCAAGAGCCGGAGTTACCGGGTTACCGATTCTTTTCCTACTCTTTTTGACGAGCTGTACGACGCCATGGACTTCTTCAACGCCCCCCTGCGTCAGCGGGGCTTCGTATACGGTGCTGGGGGGCTATCTTTATCGTATTGGCGGTCAGACTGCGGCTGGAAGCTGGAGCGCTCAAACCTGGTGTGCCCCGCTCACCTCAGGTACGGTAGGAGCTTGGGTCCGTGGTCCTGACCTTCCTGTTGGCCGAGCCTGGGCCGCCGTGGCCGCCGCCGATGGCTACCTTAATATTGCCGGTGGCGAAAATGCTTCAGGCCCCCTAAGCGACGTGTATTCCGGGTATGTGAGCCCCGGCGGAGCAGGAATACCAGGTTTTCTCAACGCGGCGGGCCAACCCGAATGGACCCGCGCCGCCTGTAACCTTCCGTACCCGGTCAGCCGTGCGGCTTCGGTGGTTGCCAACGGACGCTGGTATTTGCTAGGGGGCCAAAGCACTTCGGCTGCTCCAACCGCGAACGCACTCTCGGCGGCTATCCTTATGGATGGATCGCTGGGGGGTTGGCATCTGCACTCGCAGTTCCTTTTAGTGCCAACCTGGGGAGCTTCAGCCTTTTCGTGGAATTCTTTACTGGTAAGTGCGGGCGGTGAAACCCCCACTGGCTTTGCCCCCACCCAGGTCTGGCAATGGACCGGCACTTGGCAGGCCTGGGCACCACTCGTTTCAACCAACACTCTGCGCCCGCTTTTTTACGACGCTGGGACTTCGCTCAATTTTGGAAGCGGTTATACAGGAACCCAGGCGACCACAACCTGGTGGGGCCTGAGTGCTCAAGGCCTTACGACCCCAGTCTTTTCTTTCAGCTCACAGACACCCTTATCTCAGCCAATTCCCACTGGTCAACAGATCCTTGCCCGCACCAGTCAAGCGCTGATTTCTCCAGACGTCCAGGATCAACTTCAAACCGTGCCCTGGGTTCCGACCAGCTGCCCCGCACCAGAAATTTTTCCTGTAAGTGGGCAAATCACCGTTCCCAACACGCCCCGGCTTGACCCGCTACCCGGCTGTCAGATCCACTACACCTGGACACCTTTAGGACAAACCTACCAAACTCCGACGTCGACATCGCCGGTCTGGGACCCCTTGCATCCATTAGTGCTCAGCGGGAGCGGGCGCCTAGCGGCGATTCAGACGTTGCTCAATGGAAGCGAGTCTTCGAGCGAAGCTGACGCCGACTATACGACACTGTCGTTGGGTTTCACCTTGACAGTCAACCAGAACCTCGCCTCTTCCCCTAGCTATACAGCGCAGACCATCGCCTCAGACTCTGTAGGATCGCCAGGTCTTGACACCTGGTTCCAGTTAACTCTTTACGTTCCCGTTCTTGGCCACCTGGGGCTTCAAGACGCTACCAACGGACCTTGGACAGCCCACCTGACGTGGTCACTTTTGGAACACGACGCCGTCACCCCTGTTTTAGACAGCCAAGACCACCCGCTGAGTAACCAAGCCCCTGGCGATTACCCCGGGCTAGCCCTTTCTCCCGGTCGTTACCTTCTGCACGTTCACAGTACTGATGGTCAGGCTGGCGAAAGCTTTGGGTTGCTGTGGGAATACCAATAAAAAAGCCGACCCGAAGGTCGGCCGCTCTACCAAGTCCGAATCAATTCAAAACTTTAGTTAAGAGTAACTGCTGTAGGAGCCGTATCTAGGGTTGTCAATGAATTTGCCGAGGTTACACTTGACATCGCTGTCTGAGCGGGGAAGGTTGAGTGAATCCCACCGCTCGACCCTGACTGCCCAAACAAAATATAGACTTTGACATTTTGTCCCATCGCGGCACCAGGACCAAGATCTGAGTAAGGAATTTTCCATTTGTAGGTTGCTACATCGGCATTTGTTGTCCCTGTAGAATACTGAACATAAGTCGCTGCTGTACCCACGGCGGACTCTGTACCACCGCTAACAGACTTTTCAGCACCGACGCTGAAGGTACCCCCCGCCGTGGACCCGCGATAAGCGACCCAACCATAATCAAAGTTGGTGCCAACATTGTCGGTAGTGATGCCCAAAGTACCCCAACCCATGAGATTGGCCGTAACAGCCTCTCCCCCAGTCAACGAACTATCGTCCACCAAAACGTAAATGTTGTTGCCAGCATTCTGGGGGTTCATAATCGTTGACACATAAAGGTTGCTTCCATCGGAGGTTACATAGGTGTTCGAAATGACGCCACCCCAAGAACTACCCGAACCAGTTCCCAACAGGGTGCCCCAACCCGTCAGGGTGGCAGTAGCAGTCATATCGGGAGTCGGCGGCGCCGCCGCTGTAATCGTTAAGGACGTAGCGCCGGTAATGTTTTGGGACACATTACCTACTGCCACGATGCTTGTGCCACTCAAACCCTGAACGGCAAAGGTATAGGTGCCGTTAGTAGAAATGGGGACGCTGAACTTATACGGCGAGGTCGACAAGGTTTGGGTAGAGCCGACTTGCACGCCCGAAGAGTTAAACACATTCAGCTTAACTGTTGTGGCTCCATTGAGGTTTCTGGCGCCTGTCCCTGTGCCGTTGACCGTAACGGTTACGCCAGTCGACGTAGCAGAGCTGAACGCTGTTGAACTAGCCGGGTTCTGACAAGCCATAAACACTAAAAATGTGGCCGAAAGAATGGAAAGAATCTTTTTCATGTACTTCTCCTTTTTGAATGGATTACTGGGCCGTGACGCTGACCGTATAGTTGGTCAGCTCGGTTAACTCACCCAGCTCAATTAGGCTGGGCGCAACATAAGTCAACCGAGAGTCACTTTTATCAACAACTTTCATTAACAATGCCTCCAATAGATGGTAAAACCACTCTAAGTCCACCGTTAAAATTATGTCAAGAAAAAAAAGTTCACGTGTGCATGAATTTAAATAACGTCATTCAGCGACCACGTGCTAAGAAACAAGTTTTTGCCGTTTAGTCCAACGTCGCATTAAGATTTCTTTAAGCTCCTCAAAGCTGTTTTGTGGCATAGTGAGGTTTGTTGCCAGTTAAAGAGTCTTCACCTGTCCGCCGGAGGTTCACGATTAAAGTCGCCGTCGTCAACACCAATGATCTTAAGGGCGGAGCCGCCAAAGCCGCCTATCGCCTCCACCAAGGGTTTCTCGATCTCGGGCTAGAGTCCCGCATGGTGGTGCAAGACAAAAAGTCCGATGACCCGACGGTGCTTGGCCCGCGCAGTGTCGGTGAAAAAGCCCTTACACGGCTTCGGACCTTCCTTGACCAACTGCCGCTGGCGGCCTACCCCCACCGGAGCAGGGCGATGTTTTCACCGGCGTGGGTACCGTTTAGCCCAGTGCTGGGACGGCTACGACAGCTGGGCCCCGATATTATTCACTTGCACTGGGTTCAAAAGGGTATGCTCAGCATTAACGACTGGAAAAGGCTCCCCGGCCCCATCGTCTGGACCCTTCATGACATGTGGGCTTTTACCGGTGGCGACCACTATGATTGCGATCAACAGTGCTTTACGCACCAGTGCGGTCATTGCACGACTCTGGGGTCGAAGCGCAAGCATGATCTTTCTCGGCGCATTTGGCGGCAAAAAGAAGCCGCTTGGAAGACCGTTCCCCTCACCCTCGTGACCCCCAGCCGCTGGCTCGGTGAGCAAGCCCAGCGCAGCTCTCTTTTAGGGACCCGCCCCCTTCACGTGATTCCCAACGGTATCGATACCGAGCTGTACCGCCCCCTCCCCAAAGACCAGGCCCGTTCCTTGCTCAAGCTTTCGTCCGACCGAAAGTGGTTACTTTTAAGCGGTTTAGACCTCAACGAAGATCCGCGAAAGGGCCTCGACCTGTTGACCGAGACGTTAAACCGGCTGGCTTCGCGACGTCCCAACCTCGGACTTCTCATTGCGGGGGCTTCTTGGTCACCCCGGCAATTTCCTCAGGGGCTTGAGTGCCGGTTTTTAGGCAAACTCGAAGACGACCTGAGCCTCGTTCTGGCCTACAATGCCGCTGACCTGGTGCTCCTCCCCTCCCGTCAAGAAAACTTTTCGAACGCTATGGTTGAGGCGATGGCTTGCGGGGTTCCGGTGGCGGGTTTTCACATCGGCGGCAATCCTGATATGATTATTCCCGGCGAGACAGGGGTCTTGGCGCCTCCGTTCGATACTAAAGCGCTGGCAACCGGGATAGATCAGCTGTTAAGCCACCCCGACGCCCTCCGGCAAAGCTCGCTCCAAGCCCGGAACCGAGCCGTCGAGCTTTGCTCGCTGCCCCAAGTGGCCCAGCGCTACTATGAACTTTTTGCGTCGTTGGAGGATTTTCATGCCTCAGGGCACACCCAGAAGGTTTCTCACCACCCTCACACCACTTCTTATGCTAAGTCTGGGTTGCACAGCGCCGCGCCCCCTGCCGTTGCGGGTGGTCCTTCAACAGTGGCTTCCGGGGACTCCCCAAACCGTTCTGGTGTCCAGCTTGACCAAACAAGCCATAACCTTCACGCAGACTAAGTCGCCCGAGCAAGGAACTCTTCTGGTTTCAACACCTGCCGTCGCGGTGAAAAATGCCTGGCTGGACGCTCTCTTTGCGCAAAAGCACCTGGTCAGCGTCAGTTTAATGTTCAACGCCAGCCCGGCTGAGACGGCCCAGCTGTTTAACCTTCTTGCGCCCCGCGTCGCCAAGGCCCAAACCTTAGAACCGGGTCATTTTTGGTACCTCCCCCCCACCCCTGAGTTCTCGGGGCAATACGTTTTCTGGGGTCCCTTCGACCACGGGTGGCGCTACCGTGATTGGCTAGGCCTCCCACCTCAACCACAAGGAGCCAAGCTTGACCACCCCCGCCGATAAATCTTCGCCCAGCTACCGCCGAGCCCTCATTTTAATCGTGATGTTCGGAGTGATTAGCTTTTTTAGCGACCTAACCTACCAAGCAGGCCGTAGCCTCAATGGGCCGTTTTTGGCCTTGCTAGGCGCCGACGCTGCCGTGGTGGGCTTGGTAGCCGGTTTAGCCGAATTTTTAGGGTACGCCGTCAGGCTTGTTACCGGCAGTTTAGTCGACAAGAGCAAAGCCTACTGGGCGTTTACCCTTGGTGGCTATGCCATGGTGGCCTCAGTCCCCCTGCTCGCCTTAAGCGGCACCTGGCAGATGGCGGCCCTTTTTATTGTTTTGGAACGACTTTCAAAAGCCGTTCGCGCCCCGGCAAAAGATACGATCTTGTCGATGGCGGCCCGTCGGGTCGGCACTGGCTACGGCTTTGCCCTGCACAAAATCATGGACCAGGCCGGGGCTATTCTGGGACCGCTTTTGATGGCCCTGCTTT
>JAJXVP010000194.1 GCA_021782055.1 bacterium
AATATGTCATTCCCGCTGAGGAAGTGAAAAAAATCGAAGATGCTCACTACGAGCGGCTGGCTGCGGCCGGAGGAAAGCAACATGAATAATGAGGCTAACTTGCATTTAGCCGCCGAAGCTCATCAGTCCGAAAACAAGCTTTTTGGTTTCTGGATTTACCTCATGAGCGACTTGATCATTTTTGCCGTGCTGTTCGCTACCTTTGCGACAATGGCAACCAGTTTCGCGGGCGGTCCCGGACCCAAACAACTTTTCAATCTGCCCTATTTGTTTGTTGAAACCATGTTCCTGCTCATTAGTAGCTGGACTTACGGGTTGAGCATGATTAACCTGCAAAACCAAAAGAAAAATGCCGTCTTAAGCCTCTTGGCGGTAACATTTTTGCTAGGTTTAGGCTTTGTAGTGATGGAAGTCACAGAGTTTCATCAATTGATTCTTGACGGCAACGGACCTGACCGTAGTAGTTTTCTGTCCGCCTTTTTTACCTTGGTAGGAACACACGGATTGCACGTTAGCTTCGGCCTGTTGTGGATGGTGGTTCTCATGGTTCAAGTGGCAAAGAAGGGCCTTACTGCAGGCGTTCGTTCGCGCTTAATGCGCTTAAGTTTGTTCTGGCACTTCCTAGATGTTATCTGGGTTGGCGTTTTTACCTTCGTCTACTTGTTGGGGATGGTGTAAATTATGAATCACGATACTCACACCTCGGGACATCCTTTATCTTTTGCTAAGTACCTGCTGGGTTTTGGGCTAGCCATCCTTTTGACTCTCGTTTCGTTTGGCCTTGTCGCGTTTGGGGTTGCCCCGAAAAACTTTGCGGTAATTGGGCTTATTGTGGCCGCTGTAGTGCAAATGCTGGTGCATTTGCACTACTTCCTTCACTTGGACCGTTCTAAAGAAATGCGGTGGAATTTTATTGCCATTGTTTTTACTGCCATTATTCTGTTTATCTTTGTTGCTGGAACGGTTTGGGTCATGGTGACGTTACATTCTCGAATGATGTAAGGAGGGCCTTATGCGGTCGCTTTTAAAAGTTGTATCGGTATTAGTTGCTGTTGCCGGGTTTTCTGGTGGCGTAAGCCCCTTGTGGGCGCAGACACCCTACACAAAATTGCGACCGTTGCCGTCATTTTCGGTAACAAGTCAGAACCTTAAAAATGGCGAGGCTTTTTCTTTGGCCCAAATCAGTGCCGGTTTGGGCGGAAAAGATCAGTCCCCTCAACTGTCCTGGTCTGGGTTTCCTGCCAATACTAAAAGCTTTACTGTAACGGTCTATGATATGGATGCGCCTACAGGAAGTGGCTTTTGGCATTGGGCAGTTTTTAATATTCCCGCCACGATTCATTCGCTTCCTGCAGGTGCAGGCTCACCTGATGGCAAGCTTTTACCACCAGGTGCTATTCAGCTCCCCAATGACGCTCGTCTGTCACAGTATATTGGTCCTGCCCCTCCCCAAGGGACGGGAACTCACCATTACTTTATTACGGTGACAGCGCTAGACACACCCAGCTTGCCGTTGCCTAAGACGGCTACACCCGCCTATTTGGGCTTTATGGTTTGGCAACATGCGATAGCAAGAGGTTATCTTGTGGGAACCGCCTCGCCATAACTGACCATTTTTCGGTAGGCGCCATGCCAGGTATGAATCCATACCTGGCCGGAATAGCCGTTGACACTGAGCATTCCTATGATTTTATTCTTTTCTAAAATGTGCATCGTGTAATAACCGTAAAAAACATCCGGGCTTTTTTCTACGGTGTAGATTTGTCCCGAGGAGTTGAGGTAATGCAGGGCATCTTGCCGAGCCTGTTCAACACTGACAGGCATGGAGCCGTTTGAATAATTCTGGCTACCCATAGGACTATATTTTGTGTTCCACATCATATTGGGGCCGGGTTCTGGTGAAACCGTTCCCGTGTAAGGGTTAATCAAAACCTCGAAAGCCGCATGTTCTGGATGATTTTCTTTAATAATGGCATAGTAGTTCCGGTCAAAAGACATTATTTCGTCAATGCCGAGATTTTGATTCCCCATATAAGCAAGGTACGACTCAACTGCTTTCTTGGCATTGGGAATCCCAATTCTCTTTCCACTGCCTTGACCACCATCGAAAATGTAATTATTTCCCATCATCCCATAACCGCCTCCCATCATCCCAAAGTTACCCTGATTGCTCCAACCAGGTCCTTCATTTTGCCCCTGTGCATACATGATAGGCACAGAAAAAAGGGCACAAAAACCTATAAGTATTGCGATTTTGTTAGTTCGTGGCATAATCATCCTCCTGGAATAAAGATTGCGCCATTCCTGTGAAGCGAAAATGAATCTTGTATGTTGATTTCGTAGAATCTCTAAAGTCTTTGTCTTTCAGTTCTTTAACGGCTATGCTATGATTCTTTTATGGATGCGCTGATCTTAGTTGCCGATGACGAGCCTAGGATTCGGTCGATGGTCTGTGAGTACCTAAACAAGATGGGCTTTCGGACCTTGGCTGTAGAAGAAGGCAACCAAGCCCTCAAAGTCATTGAAGATCAAACGCCCGATTTAGTTCTCTTGGACGTCATGATGCCAGGATTGGACGGTTTTAACCTGGCCAAACAGCTCCTCAATCGCAATTCCCCGCCTTTTCTTTTTATTACCGCTCGAGACGAAGAAGCCGACAAAGTTCTTGGCCTTGAATTGGGCGCCGATGATTACATTACGAAACCTTTTAGTCTTCGTGAGCTAACTGCGCGCATCCAGGCTGTTTTGCGCCGCGTCCAAAACTCCGGAGAACACAAGCCTTCGTCGCTCTTTCAGTGGAAGGACCTTATGGTTGACCTGGATGCGGTTAAAGTCGTCAAAGGTCAGCATGAGCTTGACCTAACGGCCGTACAATTTCAAATTTTGGTTTTCTTTCTTCAGTCGCCCGGTCGAGTCTGGAGCCGATCACAAATCCTCGACCATGTTCGAGATTCCCAGTTTGTCGGTTACGAACGAACAATTGATGTTCACATCAAGAATCTTCGCAAAGTCTTGGGCGATGACGCTAAAACACCAAAGTATATCGAGACGGTGCGTGGCTTGGGGTACAGGCTTGTCTTTCCCTAACCCTACCGTAAAAAGCCCTTCCTTGGGTCAAGCGATCTTTATACGTTTTGTTGTTCTTCTTTCTCTGTCTTCGGCTCCTTTATTTGTTGGAATTCTCTACACGATGGAATCTGGGTTTCGCAGTTATGTGTATGCTGGAGATGTCCGCAAAGCTCATGAATTTGCTAGTCTCCTTGAGTCAGATTATACGGCAACGGGCTCTTGGCAAAAAGTCGCGGGGTTTCTAACCCGTCCCCCTTTTGGCTACCGGTCAGAACAAACCTCGCAACGTTTTGGATTGATTCAAGAACGCATTGTGGTACTCGACAACGCCCGAAGAGTCGTTCTTGATTCCAAACATGTTCTGTTGGGTACGATACACCCTCCCGAACATCTTACCAATGCGGTTCGGCTGTTTGATAAAAACGAAAAACCTCTCGGCTACCTTTTGGTTGGTACTATGATTGACCCGGCTTTGACAATTAACCACCAAGCTTTCTTAGCTGATATGGCGGTTATCCTATTGATTTTATTCGTGACTAGCTTGGCCCTTTCATTACCCTTGGCATTTTGGTTAGGGTCAAGAATTTCCCAGCCTTTAAAAATCTTGGTCAAAGAAACTCAGCAAGCTTCGTCTAATCATTGGCAGTGGTCGGTCCCAGCGAAGGCACCACGCGAAGTTCAAACCTTAGCCCTAGAGTTTCAACGGTTAGGGGCTTCGCTCAAGGCCAGTGAAACTCGTCAAAACGAGCTCATAGCCGATGCTGCGCACGAGCTAAGAACACCGCTTACCGTCATTCGAGGAACCTTAGAAGCATTGATCGATGGAGTTTTCCCCCTCGACAAGCTTACGCTCGAAAACGTTTACTCAGAAACTCAACGGTTAGAAAAAATTGTTGAATCCTTGCGTCAGCTCCAAGATCTGCGAACGGCCAAATTTCGCCCCAGTCAGTTTATTTGGTGTGACCTCATCGATCAAGTTGTGAGTTTATTTCAGGCTACCGCTCACGAAAATTGCCAAATCATTAACGTGAAGTGTTCGGACAAAATTCAAGGCTGGGGAGAAAGCGAAGGGGTTATTCAAGTACTGATCAACTTACTTTCCAATGCCCTTCGCTACACACCAAACGGCACTACGGTAACTCTTGAAATTACTTCAGCGCCCCTGGGAACTCAGCTTTCTGTCCAAGATTCAGGTCCTGGAGTACCGCTTCAGGAACGAGAACATATCTTTGAGCGTTTTGTCCGTCTAGACCCCTCTCGTTCTGAAAAAACAGGGGCCCGAGGTTTAGGGTTAGCCATTGCTCGCGAAATTGTTCTGAGGCATTCCGGTTCCATTCGAGTTACAGCACCTCCCCAAGGAGGTGCTCGGTTTGAAGTGTTTTTCCCGAACCCAAGGGAGAATCCCTTTTCTTGATAACGCTTTCGTTGAACCGTCACTCCGGCAGAACCTCAATCTCTCAAATCATCGCGCATTTTACGATACTCTTCTTGCGAGATCTCACCTCGCGCATAGCGTTTCTTTAACACTTCTAAGGAACTCTCCTCGTGCTGATGAGCACGATCGGTTTTATTGACTAACCGAATTCCAACAACAATTACCACCGCTAGGATGGCTACCATGACCAAACCCATTCCCCATCCTCCCCAACCAAAATATCCTGGCATTCCCCAACCCCAGTTACCCCACATAGTGTCACCTCCAGTTTTAAACTACCAAACTCTTATGAACCGTTTATGAATCTTTTTTCTTCCGATGCGTATCGTCCTTCACAATTGGTTCACATAGGCGTGATACTTTCCTAAAAAGGAGTAAGCCATGAAAAAGAAAGCTCTGGTTTTAGCAGTGCAACCTGAAACTCTTACCATTGCGGTGAACGGCAATGACGACGCTTCGGGACCAGTTGCCGCCTGTTGTATTGTCCCCTCGCAAAAGCTTGAAGTTAAAAATCCCTGGGGTGCGGCTGTGCAGCCCGGCGAAGAAGTTTGGATGACGGATGGCTTAGGGGCGATGGTCGGCGCCGGGTTACTTTTTGTTGTATTTCCTATTCTTTTGTATGGTATCGGCAGTGTGCTTTGGGCACTTCCCGGCGGTTTGTCTGGTGTCGTCATCGGCTTGGTTTCTGGTTACTTTTTTCTAAGAAGCCAGCACCTGGGTCAATACCCCAAGGTGCTGGCCAGAATACCCTCTGCGGATGTTTCTGTTTAGTTGTAAGTCTGAATATTACTGGAGCTGTTGGCGGCTGGGCCTAGACCATTGATCAGATGATCAATGGTCCCAGTTCCTCCCAGCGACACAGTCGTGAGATCTTGCATACTGCTTAACAGAGGCGAAGGAACTTCAAAGGCGTTGGTGAGTTGCACTGAGGGGTTTACATTGAAGAAACAGTACACCCCTAGCCCCATGGCCAGATGCGAGGTCACCGTATCGGCTACCTTGTACGAGGG
>JAJXVP010000195.1 GCA_021782055.1 bacterium
AAGATCAGGGACCGCGCCTGGCCGGCTTTCTTAAGATTATCGGGCAAGATAAGCTTCTTCAGCTCTTGGCCTAAAAAAAAACAGACAGCCCGATGGCTGTCTGTTTTTTTCTGTTTTACGTTTGCCTTTCTTACTTCACGTACAGCGGGCGAACAAAGTAGTGCGTATGCAACAGTTCGTGTGACTTCTCGGAAAGCGGCTTGCCTAAGAACTCTTTGTAGAGGTTCTGCACTGCCGGGTTTTCATGACTACAGCGGATCGCCGAGCGGTTATCGTCTTTGTAGATACCTGCTATGCGCTTCTGGCGAACTTCGTCGGTGGAACCATAGGGTTGACCACCGCCAGAAATACAACCGCCACGGCAGGCCATGACCTCGATAAAGTGAAACGGGAGCTCTTTTCCTGCCGCTTTTGCTTCTTTGACCTGATTCATAACGTCGCGGACGTTGGCCATACCGTGGGCTACGGCAAACTTAACTTCGATCTCTTTGCCACCAGCCGGGATCTTGACACTGGCCACTTTGACGCCGTCCATTCCGCGCGCCGATTCAATTTCAACCTTGCCGAGGTTTTGGCCGCTCACCATGTGGTAGGCGGTTCGAAGGGCTGCCTCCATAACTCCACCCGTGGCACCAAAGATCGTACCAGCACCCGTATAGGTCCCCAGGGGCGTATCGGCTTCTTCATCAGGAAGATCCTTAAAGCAGATACCAGCTTGCTTGATCATTCTGGCAAGCTCTCGCGTTGTCAAAGACACATCCACGTCAAGGTAGCCAGAGCTCTTCATATCCTCTGAACGCTGGATCTCGTACTTCTTTGCGGTACAGGGCATAATCGCCACCGACACAATGTTCTTGTTGTCGATTTTAGATTTCTGGGCGTAGTAGGTCTTGATCATCGAGCCCATCATCATCATCGGGCTCTTCGCCGACGAGAAGTTGGGAATCATGTCGCTGTAATACTTCTCCATATAATCGACCCAGCTAGGACAGCAGGAGGTAATTAAGGGCAACTCGCCATGACCATGCGCAAAGCGTTCCACAAACTCGCTGGCTTCTTCCATGATGGTCAAGTCAGCCGAAAGGTTGGTATCGAAAACCCGGTCAAAGCCCAAGCGACGTAAAGCGGCATAGACCTTTCCGGTCACAACCGTACCGGGCTCATAACCAAACTCTTCGCCCAGGGCGACGCGGACGGCAGGAGCAATCTGCACGACCAGATGTTTTTCGGGGTCACGGAGATAGTTCCACACTTTGCGGGTTTCATCGACTTCAGTAATTGCGCCCACGGGACAGTGAGCTGAACACTGACCGCACTTGATGCAGGGGCTTTCAGAAAGTTTTACGTCACCGGCAGGGGCAATGCGGGTTTGATCACCACGGTTAAGGAACTCGAGGGCCCAAACATCTTGCATTTGCTGACAGACCAGCGCACAGCGTCCACAACCAATACATTTGGTGGGGTTGAGGATCACCGACGGGGTTGAGTCGTCAATGGGCAGATCGCGAATGCCCATTTCAAAGGGTACGCCCCGCATGCCGAACTCACCACACAGATCCTGAAGTTCACAGGTCCCGTTGCGGGGGCAGTTCAAACAATCGTTGGGGTGGTTGGACATGATTAATTCCAGCACCGTTCTGCGGGTTTCGACGATATCCGGGTCGTGGGTAATATAATTCTGTCCCTCGACGACGTTGGTCGTACAGGCTCGAACCATCTTCGGGGACCCTTCAACACGAACAACACAGATGCCGCAAGCTCCCCAAGACTTCAAATCAGGGTGCGTGCACAGGGCGGGAATTTTGGTATCGGCTAGCCGAGCCGCTTTCAGGATACTGGTTCCTTCGGGAACGGCCACGCTCTTACCATTGATCTTAATGTTCACCGTTTTTGTTTCTTTCATGACGTTGGTACTCATCTGTTCAAGCTCCTTTAGGACACCAGGACGGCGCCGAATTTACAAGCATCGAAGCACGCCCCGCACTTGATGCATTTCGACTGATCGATTTCGTGAGGTTGTTTCCGCTCCCCGGCAATACAGCCTTGTGGACATTTGCGGGCACACACCGTACAGCCGATGCATTTTTCTTTATCGATGCTATAAGTCACTAAATCTTTACACTTACCCGCGGGGCACTTCTTATCGATGATGTGCGCCATGTACTCTTTTTCAAAGTACTTGAGGGTCGACAAAACGGGGTTAGGCGTGGTGCCACCCAACATACACAACGACGCGCGTTGCATGGCAAAGCTTATCTGCTTCATGGTGTCGATATCGGCCAGCGTTGCCGTTCCCTTGGTTACCTTGTCGATAAGATTAAGCAATTTGCGTCCGCCGATGCGGCACGGCGCACATTTGCCACAGCTCTCTTCGACAGAAAAGTCCAAGTAGAAGCGAACAACGTCGACGATACAGTCATCTTCGCTCATGACGATCAAACCGCCCGAGCCCATCATGGAGCCCAGCTTGGTCAGACTTTCATAGTCGATGGGTGTATCCAGGAACTCCGCGGAAAGCACACCGCCCGAAGGCCCTCCAGACTGGACCGCTTTGAAGGCTTTTCCGCCCTTGATACCGCCGCCGATGTCGTAAACAATTTCTCGTAGTGTCGTGCCCATAGGGACTTCGACCAGACCTGAGTTATTGATGGCACCCGTCAAGGCAAAGACCTTGGTGCCTTTCGAGGTGGCGGTTCCAATCGAGGCAAACCAATCACCACCCTTAAGGATAATGACGGGGACGTTTGCAAAAGTTTCAACGTTGTTGATCGAGGTGGGTTTACCCCACAGACCACTCACCGAGGGGAACGGAGGTTTAGGAACCGGCATTCCCCGCTTGCCTTCAATCGACTGCATCAGGGCTGTTTCTTCACCGCAAACAAAGGCACCCGCGCCCAAGCGAATTTCAATATCAAACTCGATGCCAGAACCCAGGATGTTCTTTCCTAACAGGCCCATCTCGCGTGATTGCTTCATCGCCACTTCAAGTCGGTGAATCGCCAAAGGATATTCCGCGCGGATGTAGATAAAGCCTTTCGTCGCGCCCATGGCAAATCCGGCAATCGTCATCGCTTCTAAAACCGAGTGGGGGTCGCCTTCCAAGGTGGACCGGTCCATGTAGGCACCGGGGTCGCCTTCATCCGCGTTACAAATAACGTACCGTTGATCGGCGGGAGTTGCTCGTGTATTGGTCCATTTCAACCACGTGGGGAACCCTGCACCACCTCGGCCCCGTAAACCAGACTTTTTCATTTCGTCGAGGACTTTTTCGGGAGTCATTTCAAATAAAACTTTTTCAAGTGCGGCGTAGCCGTCACGGGCAATATATTCCTGCACGTTTTCGGGGTCGATGATACCGCAGTTTCGCAAAACGATACGAACTTGCTTTTGGTAAAACTTGATGTCGGCTTCGCTTTTGGCAGCGATGTCGTCAGCCGTTTTATAGAGCATTTCTTTGACAGGACGGCCCTTCACCAAATGTTCCGAAACAATCTTTTCGGCGTCCGAGGGTTTTACTTCTACGTAAAAGGACTCATCGGGAAGAATCTTTACGATGGGGCCTTTTTCGCAGAACCCGAAACAGCCGGTTTTGACGATCTGAACTTGGTTAGAGATTCCCGCCTTTTCAGCGTGCTCTTTTAGCTTTTTGTAGATGTCGTCGGATTTGCTGGATTCACAACCAGTTCCGCCGCATACCAGACAATAGTTGTTCAGGGCCATGCTTAATTCTCCTTGACGATGTCTTTAGCCGGTCGATCAAACACATGTTTGTCCACAAGGCGTTTTTCCAAAATATGGGAATGCACAATCTGACGAGCCGTTTCGGCATTCACGTTGCCATAAATGATGTCTGGCATACCGTTCATATGAATGGCGACAGTCGGTTCCGAATGGCAAAAGCCCATACAGCCCGTTTGTTTGATGACCGCATTCTTGATCTCTTTTGAAGCCAATTCTTCAATGAAGGCATCCAAAGTTTCTTTAGCACCGGCCGCAATACCGCAAGTGCCCATGCCAACCACGATTTCGATGGTCTTGTCCTCGACAATGCGGCGTTCCATGGCCTTTTTGCCCGCCTCGCGCATTGCGCGTAATTCTTGCAATGTCATTTTCCGTCCTCCATGCTCTCTTGAGAGCGAAAATATTCTTTCAGCAACAGCAACGCTTCAACTTCCTCAAAGGAACCCACGGCTTCACGGAGCTCCTGCCGCGACACTTGGTACCCGTGGTCTTTACCCTCACCCCATGCCCTAACCAGCTCCACGTCGTGGGTACCAGGCCAAGCCATGACTTGAGTAAACACCACACTCCAATCTCCCTCGGGCGGTGTATCCCAATGTTCCAAATTGAACACGGTACTCACCTTCGTTCCTTCTCCCGGTCGGCTTTCCATGGCAAACTCACCGAGCGTACCTTCCAGGGTCTGAATGACGAGAGGCAGGCCCAACCCCACCTTTCGGTCAGGATGTTTACGTCCATCCGTATAAAAGGGGTCTTGTGCTCGCCGCAGTTCTTCGGGTGTCATGCCTTTCCCGTTATCCGTTACCACAAGGTGTAACCGGGAACGGTCTTGTCGGACTTCTACACGAATCAGGCTTGCCCCGGCTTCAACGGCGTTTTGAAACAGATCCGTAAGAAAGTCACCCAAGGAGCGGTGCATTAGACTCCTTTAAACTTGGCGAGAATTTCGGGAAGCTTGTCTGGATCAATCTTGCCAAAAACTTCGCCACCAACGACTGCCACCGGAGCCAAACCACAACAACCCACGCAACGGACAGCTTCGACAGAAAACAGCCCGTCGTCGGTCACTTGATTGACGCCGATTCCCAACAGATTTTCTATCTCTTGAATGATGTCCTGGCCGCCCTTGAGGTAGCAGGCTGTCCCGAGACAAACTTGGATGTTGAACTTTCCGGGGCGATTGAGCTTAAAGAAGTGATAAAAGGTAATCACCCCGTAGATTTTCGCCAGCGGAACGCCGATCATTTGGCTCATCTGGATGACGGCGGCTCGCGGTAGATAGCCAAATTCTTCCTGCAGACGGTGCAGAACCATAATTAAGTTGCCGGGTTTATCCTTCCACTCTTCGATAAAACTTACCAAAGCGGGAGAAAACTCAACCGACTCTTGGGCGGGCAATGTTTGAACTGACATCTCTCCTCCTCTTTTCTTGTAAACTTGTGCTCTAAGAAACCTTGCAAGTCAGCATTATGTTCCTCAGTTTGCAAAAAATCAACAGTGAATTCTTATAATTGCTCTATAGAACCTTTACAATTTTGTTTTAATACATTTAAAACCAATTGTCAATATATATTGTGAATACATTCACATTTAATAGCAAAAAGACACTTATTAATTTTTTCTTGGGAAGAAAGAAAGTCGATGACAAAGCTACTCCCTCCCTTGAAACGCCTCTTTCTCCGTCCTATTCTTAGAAAGGGGGGAAACTCATGAGCGACAAACCGCAGTTAAGAATCGGGCACTTACCCATAACCGATCACCTTGT
>JAJXVP010000196.1 GCA_021782055.1 bacterium
AAATTGCCAACGGTCAGCTGTCAGTTTTTTCTGGAAACTATTCGGCTTTCGAGCAGCGCCGCGCCGAAGAAAAGCTTCGGCTTCAAGAAGCCTTTAAGCGTCAGCAAGCCGAGCTTGCCAAACAAGAAGCGTACATTCAACGGTTTCGTGCACAAGCAACCAAGGCCTCGGGGGTTCAAAGCCGAATCAAGCAATTAGAAAAGCTAGACCGTATTGAACTAGTCAGCGACGCGCCAACGCTACGGTTTCGCTTTCCCCCGGTACCGCACTCCGGCCATGACGTGTTAACTGTTAGAAGTCTCAAAAAGGCTTGGGGTGATAATCCTGTCTTTTCAAACTTGGATTGGGAGGTCAGTAGAGGTTCTAAAGTCGCCATCACAGGCCCGAATGGTGTTGGTAAGTCCACGTTAATGAGAATTTTGGCGGGCCGAGACCCCTACTTTTCAGGAACCCTACGCTGGGGCAGTGGAGTTCAAACTGCCTACTTTTCCCAAGACCATGAAAATGCCCTTGACCCCCAAAAAACGGTTCTCGAAGAACTCGAGGCTGACGCCCCCACCGATATGTTTCCCCGTCTTCGTGATCTATTAGGAGCGTTTCTTTTTCCGGGTGATGATGTCGAAAAAAAGACCGCCGTTTTGAGCGGTGGGGAAAAAAACCGTCTTACCTTGGTCAAGATGCTGATTCAGCCCTCCAACGTTTTGCTTTTGGATGAGCCGACAAACCACCTCGATTTAGCCTCGAAAGAGGTCCTCTTGGACGCCTTAATAGCCTATGAAGGCACGATTTTTGTAGTCTCGCATGACAAGTACTTTTTGTCTCACCTCGTCGACCAAGTCTTAGAACTTTCCACTGACGCCCCGACAAGGCATTGGGGTGGTTGGCAAGATTTTGCCCGCAAACTCGAGGAACGCGTCACCGTGCTTTCTCAAAGCGTCGCTCCGGTTAAAACCGAATCTCAACTTTCACGGGATGAAGTAAAAAAACGCCAAGCGCAAGAACGACGACTTCAACGTGAAGAAGAGGCGCTTTTGACGCAGTTGGACGAACTCGAGACTCAAATGAAACAACAGCTTGAGCAAATGTCAGACCCTCAGACCTACAAGGACGGTGAGCTGATGCGCCGACTTCAGCAAGAACGCGAGAAGCTGGAACGTCAGCACGCCGAAACCCAAACCCGCTGGGAAGCTACAGCCCGTGAGCTAGAAGCTCTTAAAGCGTGACAACCTGCCCCTCACGAGCGCTTCGCCGACAGGCTTCGAGTAAACGGACAACTTCTTGTCCTTCTTGCGCGGTAAAGGCCAGGGGTTCTTCGTTTCTTAAAGCTTTGACAAAATTCTGATAGAACGCCAGGTATCGTCCTTTTTGTGTGGGAATGGCCCGAGAGTTCCCCTCCCCATCGGTGAAAACACCCCAAAGTTGTTCAGGTTCAGCCCCAAACGTTTCGTCTTGGGGGTTCAAGCCTTTTTGCAATTGTTCTTCTTGCGGGTCCATTCCAGATTTGAGAAAAGTCCCCTTTGTTCCCTGCAACGCCCAATGAAAGGGACTACGCCGAACGACCATGCTGGACGACAAATCTACCCATAACCCCGCGTAGTCCAAGCTAATTCGAAAAGCGTCCACCACAGCGCTTCCATCCCGCTGAACCCCTAACCGACAAGAAATTGCCCGTGGTTTTCCAAACAAATGCAACGCCTGATCAAGCAAATGACTGCCCAGATCTTCGAGCAGGCTATCGCCTTCTTGACCGGTTTCCTTCCAAGCCTTTTTGCGTAGCGTATTCGACCAGCGGTCGTAGCGCACTTCGACATGAACCAGCCTGCCCAAGGCTTCAGATCGTACCACGTCTGCCACCGTTAAATAATCTCCGTCGAGTCTGCGGCTTTGGAACACCGACAACAGTCGACTTGAGGCTACCGCCTGTTGAATCAGGGCCTCGGTGTCGTCGGTAGTGTTGGCCATGGGCTTTTCAACAATGACATGCTTGCCCGCCTTCAAAAATCGGGTGGCCACCTCGGCATGCAAACTATTTGGAAGGCAGATCACGGCAACATCAATAAGTGGCGATTCCACCAAAGCTTCCCAGGACGAAAAAACAGTCGCTTCGGGGACAAGCTTTCGCGAATCTTCGCCCTTGCGGTCTACCACGGCGGTGATTGTAAAATCTTGGTTTAAAACCTTTAACAGGGGCAGGTGAAAGGTCTTTGCGGATGAACCAAACCCGACAAGACCAACGCGAAACGGTTTCATGCGTGTTTCCTTTTAATAAGAAGCATAGTCAAGTCATCGGCTAAATGCCCTTGGTGGAGGCGAACATCTCCGTCTTGCGCAAACCGATACAGCTCATCACGGAGCGAGGTTAAAATCGACTCGGGTGCCTGGTGACAATTCTGCTTTAACCATTGTTTTGTTCGCTCAAGCCCAAATTGTTCGGAACGAGCATCTTTAGCCTCAATGAGCCCATCGGTGTAAAGGAGTAGAAAATCCCCTTCGGCCATTGTAAAGGACCCTAAAGAAGTGGAAGAATCCACCAGCTCCGAGAGCCCTAAGAACGCAGTTTGATCAATCATTTCGGCAAGCTCCAGGATCGCGTCCTGTTTGCTGTCATAGTACAAGCCAATTTCGTGGGTACCGGCATGAAAGAAGCGCCCTTCGTTTTCGATAAGTAGAAGCTTGGTCATAAACTTATCACTGCCAATCCGGTCACGGTTAATTTCGCACAACACTCGGTTCACCATATCGTAGATTTTGTCGGGTTGAGGGGGCGAACCAAAAGCAAGGTGACTTTGAATGATCCCGTGAAGCGCTGACATCTCGATTAAGGCCATTATCCCCGAGGGCAACCCGTGGCCGGAAACATCGCCGATACTGATAAAATTTCCTAGGGGCGTATTGAGCACATCATAAGAATCGCCCCCAACCTCGGAGGCTGTTTCCATGTGAGCTGCGATTTCATAGCCCGGCAAAACGGGGTTTTTAGGTAGGATTGAGCTTTGAATATTCCTGGCAATGTCCATTTCTTGGGCAAGGCGAAACGACTTTAGCTCCAACTCTCTTGCCAATTTTTCTTGGAGCAGCTTTTCGCGTAGTGCCGCCAACGTCGAAGCCATTTCTTTTCGGATTTCACGAAAAGGAAAACCGGGATGCTCGGCAGCTTCTACGGCAAGAATGACTAGCTGACCAGCTGTAGCACTGAGCGCATACCAAAGGAACTTGTCCTCGGCGAGATTGAGGACGCCTAAGCGTTTTTCGAACGGTAGTGCCGAAAGAATTTTTGAGGCGTTTTTCTCTAAACCGTATTTTGTCGCCTTGTTCCAATATTTAGAAAACCGCACTGCCGACTCGCCGTTTTCGTCGTGAAAAAGGATAAACGCGTTGGGCAACCCACAAAAGTTCCCCACGACTTTCAGGGAGCGTTCAAAGAGAATTTCGGGCCGTGTAATGTTGTTGTGAAACTGATTAAACTTGTTTTCGATGGCCTGTCGAATCATATATTCCGAGTTGTTCAGAATATTGTGCGCCTCTTCAATGTCAATTTCAGAAACACTGCCCGAATAAATTACCCTTCCTCGGCGCAGAAGGACCACGTCATCGCACAACTCAAAAAGCTGTGCGGGGGCTTCGGGTACCAGAAGTATGCCTTTACCATTTTCTTTTAGATCTTTCAGCTTTTCTTGAAACTTTTTGTATTGCTCTAACGAAACCGAAGTCAAACAATCCCGCATTAAGAGGTAATTGGCTTCTTGCATAAAGAAGAGAATCACCGCTAAAAGTCGACGTTCCGCCACCGAAAGCTGGGCAACGGGCGTATCCAAAGAGCGCTTAAGACCAAAATACTCGATGGTGGGGCGCACCGCGTGGATCATCCGATCCTGGTGAACCACTTTTTTTTTGCTACTCATTCCCACCAGCAGGTTGTCTAAAATACTCAAATTGGGAAACAACCGCCCGCTACCAGGTACGAGCTGTATGCCCTGGTCCCCCCAACCCTGACGGTCTTCGGTCAAAACCTGTTGGTTTAAGGTAATCTTTCCTGAATCAGCCTGATCCAAGCCCGCCAGAATATCCAACAAAGCGGAAGTTTCTGACTTATCGAGGCTTAACACCCCGGTGACTTTTCCCGGCTCTAGGACCACCGAGACTTTTCGTAAAACAGCCGTATTATTTCGGACTTTAGAGATTTCAGCCGCTTGTAACATCTGCCTTTCTCTCCCTCAAGGGAGGACCCCCAAGGATCCTCCCCCATGTTTTAGCGGCGCTTCTTTGATGTAATGTCAAACCAAACAGCAACGGTAAGAATGACACCTTTAATGATGTACTGGTACTGAATATCCCAGTTCAACAGGTACATACCGTTATTGAGCGACCCCATGAACAAGGCACCGATAATGGCGCCAATGATCGTTCCTTCACCACCTAGGGTCGAGGTACCACCCACGACAACCGCGGCGATGGTATCCAATTCCCAGAGGTTACCAGCGGCCGGAGAGGCACTGGCCATACGACCGGTAAAGACTAACCCCGCCACTGAAGCCAGGGTTCCCATGATAATAAACACCCACATTGTTCGCGAGCGAATATTAATACCCGAGAGCTTGGCCGCTTCTTTATTACCGCCAATGGCGTAGATGTGCCGTCCAAACACCGTTTTGGTAGTGATGAAGACAAACAACAAGGCCAACAAGATCAAGAACAAGAAGGCGTAAGACATTCCCACGTAGAAAGTTTGAATCGCAAAAATACCAGCGATCAAAACTGATACCAAGATAATTTTGCCTAACTGCAGGGTCCATGGCAGAACATCAAAGCCGAACTTGAGGCGGTTAGCACGACTACGGAACTCAAACACCCAGTAAAGGACGATGGCGAGCACCCCTAGCATCAACGAGAGGTCGTGGAAGGGTACGTCTTTACCCACCGTTCCCTTAAGGAACAACTGGGGCAAGAAGCCCGAGCCAAACTGATAAATAACACCCGACTGAACAGGAACCGTCTGGCCGTTGTGAACCGCCAAAAGGATGAACCCATGGAACATCAAGAACGAACCCAAGGTAACAATGAAGGCGGGCACACCTCGGTAGGCCACCCAAAAGCCCTGCCAAAGACCGGTTAAGATACCGACAGAGAGCGCCAAAGCGATGGCGGCCCAAATATTCCAGTGCCACCCCGACCAAGCCATGGCCGCAACGGCACCAGAGGTACCACCTAACCACCCTACCGACAGGTCAATGTGTCCTGCCACCATGATGAGCACCATGCCTACGGCGAGGATGGCGATATAAACGTTCTGTCCCAACAAGTTGGAAAGGTTTCTCGGAGTGATAAATTCGCCCCCCGAAAGCACCTGAAAAATCAACCAAACCACAATCAGGGCGATGAACATCGCATACTGATTAATATTTGTTTTAAAGCCAGAGATGATAATCTGGCTCATGCTCTTATTTCGGGTTTCCATTCTTACTTACCTCCCGTGGCGTA
>JAJXVP010000197.1 GCA_021782055.1 bacterium
CCTTAAACCGGCAAAACCCTGGTCAGCCTTTTTATGATGGCCTGTACTTTCACCGGGTCATTGCTCACTTCATGATTCAAGGGGGGGACCCGTTGGGTAACGGTACCGGCGGACCTGGGTACCAGTTCGCGGACGAGATTGTCCCCAGCCTTAAGTTTGACGGTCCCGGCGTGTTGGCGATGGCCAATGCTGGGCCCAACACGAACGGTAGTCAGTTTTTTATCACGCATGAGGCGACTCCGTGGCTGAACGGCAAGCACACCATCTTTGGCCATGTGGTCGAAGGTCAGGATGTCGTGGACGCGATTTCGCAGGGCGACGAAATTATTTCGATTAAAATTGTGAGGGTTGGGGCCGAGGCCAACCAGTTTCATCCCACTCAGGCAAGCTTTGACGCGCTCGAAAAGGCTCAGCTAGCCAAGAACGAAGCCTCTGAAAAAGCCCAAGCGAATGCCGAAGTTGAACTTCTCGACAAGCTGTCCAAGGGTGCCCAGGTGACTCCCAGCGGTCTCCGGTATTTTGTTGACCGCGAAGGTACAGGGCCTAAGCCCAAAAAAGGCCAAATTGTGGTTGCCAACTACGAAGGCCGCTTTCTCAATGGTAAGGTTTTTGATAGCTCATACCAACGCGGCGAGCCCATTGAGTTCCCTGTGGGTCAGGGCCGGGTGATTCCCGGTTGGGACGAAGCCTTGATGGATATGAGAGTAGGTGAAAAGCGCACCCTGATTATTCCTCCCGCCCTGGGTTATGGCAGCCGTGGTGTGGGACCAATTCCTCCTAATTCCTGGCTGGTCTTTGACGTGGAACTCTTGGCGATTAAATAAAAAAAGCCGGCGGGCAAACCCGTCGGCATTAAAAACGGAGAGAGGGGGATTCGAACCCCCGGTACTGTTACGTACGCCGGTTTTCGAGACCGGTACCTTAAACCACTCAGACATCTCTCCGAGGTCGGGGCTATTATAGGGAAAGCGCGGGGCTTTGAAAAGGGTCCCCGCGCGTTACCTGAACTTTTTTCAAGAGCTTTTCGTACCGAGCGTTTTTCACTATAATGCCCCGCATGTTCATCAAATTGCGCGCAGTCCTAGCTTTAGGGCTCATAGTCCTTGGCGCGGCCCCCTTGATGGCCGCTCCGAAAGCCCTGGTCAAGGGCCTAACTTATGCCACCGCCTTCGAAGTTCTTCCTCATGATCAGTTCTTGATCGCTGAAAAGAGCGGAATCATTCTCTTAGCGTCAGCGAACGGCACCACTCACGTTTGGGCGGATTTGACCTCCTCTACCGATAGCGCTGGCGATGCCGGCCTTTTAGGGATGGCTTTAGACCCTCACTTTGCCAAGAACGGCTACGTTTACGTCAGTCAGACAGCTCAGCTTGACGGAAAGAAATCCTTTCGGCTGATTCGCATGGTCAGCCAACAGGGGCACGGCGTTCTGGATAAGGTTTTATGGGGCGGTCTACCCGCCGCCGAACAAGAGCCTGGTGGAATTGTCCGCGTCGGCCCTGACGGTTGTTTGTACTGGGGTGTGGGTACCGGCGGGGACGCCGACGCCGCTCAGGACCCCAAATCCCTTAAAGGCGATTTGTTTCGGCTTAAGCTCGATGGAACGATTCCCTCGGATAACCCTATTCCCGGTTCGCCGGTGTGGTCTTGGGGGTTCCGAGACCCCCGGGGAATGGCGTGGAATAGCGACAACGGGCACATGTACGGTTTGGATCGGGGTCCTAAGGTTGTCGACGGGACCATGGATGAATTGAATCTTCTTGAACCAGATAAAAACTACGGCTGGCCGGTGATTCGAGGGGCCGAAGAGCAGTACGGTATGGTAACGTCAGTCATTCACTGCAACTCAGGGCACGCCTGGCTACCAGGTGGTGCTACCTTTGTTTCGGGAGGGGCTTGGAACGATTCGCTATTATTTGCCGGAGCCGGCGAGGGAATTTTGTATCGCCTGGTCTTTGATCGGCGCTACCCCCGTAAAATCGACTTTTATCAAGAATTGATCAATGGCGAGTTAGGACCTTTAACGGATGTGCGCCAGGGATCTCATCACGAAATCTACATCCTTTCCCGAACCGGCTTGTACCGTCTTCGGGAAGGGGATGACTCGTAGAAGTTCCTTTTAGGAGTTGCTGCTGGCTTTACGAGCCGCAGCCGCAACCGCCTGACCCACAGCCGCAACCGCCGGTGGAACAGCTTTCACCGGTTTCTTCGGCTCCGCAGTCACACCCACCGGAACCACAGCCGCAACCTCCAGAACCACAACCGCACGACGGGGCAGGAGCTTCGTCATCAATCGACAAAATGGTGCAATTGAACTGAAGGTCGACGCCCGCAAGGGGGTGATTGGCGTCCAGGGTGACTTTGTCGCCATCAACCTCGGCAATAACGGCGGTGCGCCAGTGTCCACCGATCTGTGCTTCGATGCGGTACCCGACTTTGGGAGGCATCGACAGGCCTAGCTCGGCTGTTGGCACAACGGCAACCAGGGTTTCATCCCGTACGCCGTACGCCTCGGCGGCAGGAACGATAAAGGATTGAGGTTCGCCCAGCGGTTTGCCTTGTAAACGTGAGTCCAAACCGGGGAGAATATCGCCTGAGCCCGCGCAGAAGGTCAAAGGGCCTTGGCGGTCTGAAGTTCCCAGAAGGTAGCCTTCGGGGGTGGAAAAATCGTACGCGATGGTCACGTACTTGTTCTCGGTGACAGTCATAATACCAGTAATATAGCAAACTTCATAGGAAATGTAAGGTATCACCCCGGCTTTTTTGCGACCACAAGGTACGGCAAACACCGAAAACGCTGGGCAAAGTCGATACCATAGCCCGCAACAAACACGTCTTCGATATCAAACCCGCAGTAATCGACAGTCAGAGCCACCTGTCGTCGGCTCGGTTTGTTAAGGAGCGTACAGATTTTGAGACTGGCGGGTTGGCGTTCAGCCAACAGACCACAGATCTTTTGTAAGGTAAACCCGGTATCGATGATGTCTTCGATGATCAGCACATCCTGACCCTGGATCGAGGACGTCAGATCTTGAAGAATTTTGACTTCGGTGGCTTCTTGCCCGTTGCCATAGGAAGAAACCAACAGGAAGTCGACTTCGCTATCAAGCGTCAATTCGCGGGCCAAATCGGCCAAAAACATAAACGATCCCTTGAGTAACCCTACCAGAAGCGGGCGCTTTCCTTGGTAATCGGTGCTAATCTGCCGAGCCAGCTCGCTTACTTTATGGCGCAGTACCCTTTCTGAGATAAGGATGCGTTCAACGCCGGGGAGGAGGGACTCTGTGGGGGGCATAGGGGCTCCTTAATACGAGGCTGGGGTGATGTCTTGAATGAGCCCGTGCTTTTCTTGGGAGTTGAGATTGTTCCCCAGCAGGGCCAAGTAGAAATGGTTGTTCTCGAAGGGGGTCAAGAGTGGGCGACCTTGAGCATTTTGAATACTAAAGTAGTCCCCGGTAAAGTTTTGCCCTGTGGTCTGCCAAAAGACCGCCAAAGGCCGAGACGGTAAGGGGGTAAACTCCGCCGGCTGGTTGGGGGGGACATTCTGCAAATACGCTTTGATATTTTTGTTGAAATCGGGGGCGACTTCCACTTGGGCCAGGGAACCGGTTGTCACGTTGATAAACGAAAGCTTGGGCAGCGGGCTGTTGTCGCGGTGCACGGTCATAAGGGCGGGGTGGCCTTCGGGGTCAACGACGGCGGCGTAGGTATCACGGTTTGAAAGTCGCAGGGTGTAAGACAAGCCTGACTGATCAGTCCACAAAACGGGTGGTTGACCAGGTGAGAGCACCCTAAGGCTAACCTCGCGGGTAACGTTAATGGGTATCATGGGGTGTACCTCATTGGTTCCCAAGGCTTGAAACTGAGCAACGGTGTGGTCATCTTCGGTTATTTGAATATCGACCGGGTGGGAGGAAAGGTTCACGGCAAACACTAAGGGCTTTTGACCGCCAGTAAAGACCCCGCAGGCGGGAACAAGTACGATCAGCGCCGTCAAACAAGCAGTCACCAGCACGCGCCTAAGCACAATCACAGCCTTAGGCTTATCACACGGGGCGTTCCTCGGCAAGCGTTTTGTCACAGGATCTGCCGCAAAAAGGCCTCGAGGTTATCGCTGTCCAAAAGGCTGGAACGACCTAGCTTCATACTGCGAACCACGTCGGCGGCCAGGATGATTTGGGTATCGACAATGCCGTAGTCGGCAAGTCGAAGGGGGAGCTTATACGTGTTGAGAAATTTGCGCACGTCCTGGGCCAACTTGGGGCCTAGGGCAGAAGCGGGCCCGTCCCAACTCTCCGCTTGAAAGGCACGGGCAAGGCGTTGGGTCTTTTCAGGGGCTCGGCCGGCCAGCTGTTCTAAAAAGGGTGCCAGAAAGAGGCTCCCAAAGGCCGTCGGCGCGGTTTCGAGTAAACTGCTTAAGACAAACGCCAGCGTGAGTCCCGCTCCTCTGGGTATCAATCCCAAGGCTAAAGCAATGTTAAACCCGGCACTAACGGCGGCATGACGGTTTTCAACATTGGCAGGACTCTCATAGATCTTGGCCATTCGTTGCCACAGCTCTTCGATCGCCCCCAAGAGGAGGCTTTCTTCGGTCAAACCGCAGGAATCCTGATAAAAGGCTTCGACGGCAAAAAAGAGAGTTTCTAACAGGCCACTAATGGACGAGGCTGGGGTTTGGCCTGTCGCCATGTGAGGGTCAAGAAAGATACGGTGGCGCCAGTCTTCGGGGAGAGTCTCGAAGCGCAAGTCGGAAGGGTGACCCGAGCCGACAAAGGCCTCGCGCCGAAGAAGCAGAGGAAAGCACACGCTGACAGGCACCTCGATCAGCGCCGGTGGTTTTTGGGCACGGGACCGCCAGACAGCCGTTCGTCCCAGCGACAGCAAGTTGTTGCTACCCAAGGTAACGACAACATCGGCGCGGCTGGCTCTTATGACGTTGGCGGCTTCTTCGATAAAGCGGTCAGCCGTTTGGGTGGTGTTTTTTGTTAACAGGATGTAGGGAATAGCGGCACGTTCTAAGGACTGAGAAAGGATAGAGAGCTCTTTGGAATCTTCCCAAGCACCTTCGGTCGTTAAGAGCGCTCGGGCACCGTCCTCTTTGGCGGCAAATCCGACATTTAAACTAACACCCTGACCAAGCTTTACCTTTTGGGGAAAGAAAAAATCCATGGGGAGGAGTCCCGACGATGCGGCTTACAAACCGAAGGACTTAAGAAGACCGTCAGCCGTACCTTCGAGAACCGTTTGCTCGAAATAGTTGGGGTTTTCTAGCTTGCGGCGAACCTCGGCAATGCGGTCTTCGCGTACTTCAGGGGACGAACGAACCGCTTCACGGGCGGCCAATAATTCCGCTTGGGCCTTGGCTTCGGTGGAGACTTCAATAGAATCTGACCGCACCGCTTCCGACGCCTTTTTAGGCGAGTCTGTCTTATTGAGATTTTTGACGGGTTCCACAGGACCCATGCGGTCAATCATCA
>JAJXVP010000198.1 GCA_021782055.1 bacterium
AAATTGCCAACGGTCAGCTGTCAGTTTTTTCTGGAAACTATTCGGCTTTCGAGCAGCGCCGCGCCGAAGAAAAGCTTCGGCTTCAAGAAGCCTTTAAGCGTCAGCAAGCCGAGCTTGCCAAACAAGAGGCGTACATTCAACGGTTTCGTGCACAAGCAACCAAGGCCTCGGGGGTTCAAAGCCGAATCAAGCAATTAGAAAAGCTCGACCGAATTGAACTAACAAGTGACACCCCAACGCTAAGGTTTCGCTTTCCCCCTGTGCCACACTCCGGCCATGATGTGTTAACTGTGCGCGCTCTCAAGAAGGCCTGGGGTGATAATCCCGTCTTTTCAAACTTAGATTGGGATGTCAGCAAAGGTTCCAAAGTCGCGATTACAGGCCCGAATGGCGTTGGAAAATCCACGCTGATGAGGATTTTAGCCGGCCGCGACCCCTACTTTTCAGGAACCCTACGCTGGGGAAGTGGAGTTCAAACTGCCTATTTTTCGCAAGATCATGAAAATGACCTTGACCCCCAAAAAACGGTTCTCGAAGAACTCGAAGCTGACGCTCCCACCGCTATGTTCCCCCGTCTTCGTGATTTGTTAGGGGCATTCCTCTTTCCAGGTGATGATGTCGAAAAAAAGACCGCCGTTTTGAGCGGCGGTGAAAAGAATCGCCTCACTTTGGTTAAGATGCTGATTCAACCTTCGAATGTTTTACTTTTGGATGAGCCGACAAACCACCTCGATCTAGCTTCGAAAGACGTCCTCTTGGACGCCTTAAAATCCTACGAGGGTACCATTTTTGTGGTTTCGCACGACAAATACTTTTTGTCTCACCTCGTCGACCAAGTTCTCGAACTTGCCACCGACGCTCCGACAAGGCATTGGGGTGGTTGGCAAGATTTTGCCCGCAAACTCGAAGAACGCGTCAATGTACTTTCTCCGGGCGTTGTTTCGGCAAAAACGGAATCGCAACTTTCGCGGGATGAAGCCAAAAAACGCCAATCCCAAGAACGTCGCCTTCAACGCGAAGAAGAAGCTCTTTTGATGCAGTTGGATGAACTTGAGTCTAAACTTAAACAACAGCTTGAACAAATGTCTGACCCTCAAAACTACAAAGACGGAGCGTTTATGCGCCGGCTTCAGCAGGAAAGGGAGGGGTTGGAACGTCAACACGCCGAAACTCAAACTCGCTGGGAAGCTACAGCCCGTGAGTTAGAAGCTCTTAAAGCGTGACAACCTGACCTTCACGAGCACTTCGACGACAGGCTTCGAGTAAACGGACAACCGCTTGTCCTTCTTGCGCGGTAAACGCTAGGGGTTCTTCGTTCCTTAAAGCTTTGGCAAAATTCTGGTAGAACGCCAGGTATCGTCCTTTTTGCGTGGGAAGCGGCCGAGAGTTCCCTTCCCCATCGGTCAAAACACCCCAAAGTTGTTCGGGTTCAGCCCCGAACGTTTCGTCCTGGGGGTTCAGACCTTTTTGCAACTGCTCTTCTTGCGGGTCCATGCCAGATTTGAGAAACGTCCCCTTTGTTCCCTGCAAGGCCCAATGAAAGGGGCTGCGGCGAACAACCATGCTGGACGACAAATCGACCCACAACCCCGAGTAGTCCAGGCTGATTCGAAAAGCGTCCACCACAGAACTTGCATCCCGCTGAACACCTAACCGACAAGAAAGCGCCCGAGGTTTTCCAAAAAGGTGCAACGCCTGATCGAGCAAATGGCTACCCAGATCCTCGAGCAGGCTATCGCCTTCTTGACCCGTTTCCTTCCATGCTTTTTTGCGTAGCGTATTCGACCACCGATCATAGCGCACTTCGACATGAACCAGCCTACCCAACGATTCGGTTCGTATCAGGTCTGCCACCGTTAAATAGTCTCCGTCGAGTCTGCGGCTTTGGAACACCGACAAGAGTCGACTTGATGCCACCGCCTGTTGGATCAAGGCCTCGGTTTCACGGGTTGTGTTGGCCATGGGCTTTTCAACAATGACGTGTTTGCCCGCCTTCAAAAATCGAGTGGACACCTCGGCATGCAAGCCGTTAGGAAGACAGATCACGGCAACATCAATAAGTGGCGATTCCACCAAAGCTTCCCAGGACGAAAAAACAGTAGCTTCGGGTACAAGCTTTCGCGAATCTTCGCCCTTGCGGTCTACCACTGCGGTGATTGTAAAATCTTGGTTTAAAACCTTTAACAAGGGCAAATGAAACGTCTTCGCGGACGAACCAAACCCAACAAGTCCAACTCGAAACGGTTTCATGAGTGTTTCCTTTTAATAAGAAGCATGGTCAAATCGTCGGCTAAGTGCCCTTGATGGAGTCTAACATCTCCGTTTTGTGCAAACCGATACAGCTCATTGCGTAAAGAGGTTAAAATTGACTCGGGGTCCTGGCGACAATTTTGTTTCAGCCATTGTTTTGTTCGTTCAAGCCCAAATTGTTCTGACTGGGCATCTTTGGCTTCAATGAGCCCATCGGTGTAAAGGAGGAGAAAATCCCCTTCAGCCATCGTAAAGGACCCCAAAGATGTCGAAGAATCCACCAACTCCGAGAGCCCTAAAAAGGCCGTTTGGTCAATCATTTCGGCAAGTTCTATGATCGCATCCTGTTTGCTATCGTAGTACAAGCCGATTTCGTGGGTACCGGCATGAAAGAAGCGCCCCTCTTTTTCTATAAGCAGCAGTTTGGTCATAAACTTGTCACTGCCGATTCGGTCACGATTGATCTCGCATAGAACACGGTTCACCATATCGTAGATTTTGTCAGGTTGCGGTGGCGAACCAAAGGCAAGATGGCTTTGAACAATCCCGTGAAGCGCCGACATCTCGATTAACGCCATGATTCCCGACGGCAACCCGTGGCCAGACACATCACCGATACTGATAAAATTGCCCAGAGGCGTATTGAGCACATCATAAGAATCGCCCCCAACCTCGGAGGCTGTTTCCATGTGAGCTGCGATTTCATAGCCCGGCAAAACGGGGTTTTTAGGTAGGATCGAGCTTTGAATATTCCTGGCGATGTCCATCTCTTGAGCAAGACGAAAGGACTTTAGTTCCAATTCTCGCGCGAGCTTCTCTTGGAGCAACTTTTCGCGCAGTGCGGCCAACGTCGAAGCCATTTCTTTTCGAATTTCGCGAAAAGGAAAACCTGGATGCTCGGTAGCTTCTATGACAAGAATGACAAGCTGTCCAGCCGTAGCACTGAGCGCATACCACAGAAACTTATCCTCGGCGAGATTGAGGACACCTAAGTGTTTTTCAAACGGAAGCGCCGAAAGAATTTTTGCGGCGTTTTTTTCTAGCCCGTACTTCGTGGCTTTGCTCCAATATTTTGAAAACCGCACAGCCGCTTCGTCGTTTTCGTCGTGAAAAAGGATAAACGAGTTGGGTAGTCCACAAAAGTTACCCACGACTTTCAGGGAACGTTCAAAGAGAATTTCTGGACGTGTGATGTTATTGTGAAACTGATTGAACTTGTTCTCGATGGCTTGCCGTATCATATATTCCGAGTTGTTCAGAATGTTGTGAGCTTCTTCAATGTCAATTTCTGAAACACTGCCCGAATAAATGACTCTTCCTCGGCGCAGAAGTACCACGTCATCGCACAACTCAAAAAGCTGAGCGGGGGCTTCGGGTACCAGAAGTACGCCCTTACCGTTTTCTTTTAGATCTTTCAGCTTTTCTTGAAACTTTTTATATTGCTCTAACGAAACCGAAGTCAAACAATCTCGCATTAAGAGGTAATTGGCTTCTTGCATAAAGAAGAGAATCACCGCTAAAAGCCGACGTTCCGCCACAGAAAGCTGGGCAACGGGCGTATCCAAAGAGCGCTTAAGACCAAAATATTCGATGGTGGGTCGTACCGCCTTAATCATCCGATCCTGATGAACCACCTTTTTCTTGGCGCTCATTCCCACCAGCAGGTTGTCTAAAATACTCAAATTGGGAAAAAGCCGCCCACTACCCGGGATAAGCTGGATACCTTGTTCCCCCCAACCCTGACGGTCTTCGCTCAAAACCTGTTGGTTTAAGGTAATTTGCCCTGAATCGGCCTGGTCCAAGCCCGCCAGAATATCCAATAAAGCGGAAGTTTCTGACTTATCGAGGCTCAACACCCCAGTTACTTTTCCCGGCTCTAGGACCACAGAGACTTTTCGTAAAACAGCCGTATTATTACGGACTTTAGAAATTTCCGCCGCTTGCAACATCTGTCTATCTCCCTCGAGGGAGGACCCCTAAGGATCCTCCCCCGTGTTTTAGCGGCGCTTCTTTGACGTAATATCGAACCACACAGCGACGGTAAGAATGACACCTTTAATGATGTACTGGTACTGAATATCCCAGTTCAACAGGTACATACCGTTGTTGAGCGAACCCATGAACAAGGCACCGATAATGGCGCCGATGATGGTTCCCTCACCACCGAGAGTTGAGGTACCACCCACGACAACCGCAGCAATAGTATCCAATTCCCAGAGGTTACCAGCGGCCGGAGAGGCACTGGCCATACGACCGGTAAAGACTAACCCCGCCACTGAAGCCAGGGTTCCCATGATAATAAACACCCACATCGTTCGCGAGCGAATATTAATACCCGAGAGCTTGGCTGCTTCTTTGTTACCGCCAATGGCGTAGATATGCCGTCCAAACACCGTTTTGGTGGTGATAAAGACAAACAACAGCGCCAACAAAATCAGGAACAAGAAGGCGTAAGAAATTCCCACATAGAAGGTTTGAATCGCAAAAATCCCAGCAATCAAAATTGATACCAGAATAATTTTGCCTAACTGCAGGGCCCAAGGCAGAACATCAAAACCGAACTTGAGACGGTTAGCTCGACTGCGGAACTCAAACACCCAGTAAAGGACGATGGCGAGCACCCCTAGCATCAACGAAAGGTCGTGGAAGGGTACGTCTTTACCCACCGTTCCTTTAAGGAACAACTGGGGCAAGAAGCCCGAGCCAAATTGATAAATAACACCTGACTGAACAGGAACCGTCTGTCCGTTGTGAACCGCCAAAAGGATGAACCCGTGGAACATCAAGAACGAACCCAAGGTAACAATGAAGGCGGGCACACCTCGGTAGGCCACCCAAAAGCCTTGCCACAGGCCGGTTAAGATACCAACAGAGAGTGCCAAAGCGATGGCGGCCCAAATGTTCCAGTGCCACCCCGACCAAGCCATGGCCGCTACCGCACCAGAGGTACCACCTAACCACCCAACCGACAGGTCAATATGTCCTGCCACCATGATGAGCACCATGCCTACCGCGAGGATGGCGATATAAACGTTCTGTCCCAACAAGTTGGAAAGGTTTCTCGGAGTGATAAATTCGCCCCCCGAAAGCACCTGAAAGATCAACCAAACCACAATCAGGGCGATGAACATCGCATACTGATTAATATTTGTTTTAAAGCCAGAGATGATAATCTGGCTCATGCTCTTATTTCGGGTTTCCATTCTTACTTACCTCCCGTGGCGTA
>JAJXVP010000199.1 GCA_021782055.1 bacterium
TTACCGTGGCGACGGCGTTGTTCGACGAGCTCCAGGTTAAGAGGGTGTTCGTGGCTCCCGTGTTAAAGCTGGGCAGGTAGACGGCTGTTTGTCCCATCGACAAACTGTCGGTAGTTTTGTTCAAACTCAGCGAGGTTACCCCGACCACCGCCGAAAGAGGAATCGAAACGCTGGCTCCCGAGGCCGAGATGAGCGTCGTTTGAAACCCTTGGTACAAACAAGAGCCGTTGCCGTTCTTGGCCTGAACTGTAAAATTCAGGCTTCCTGTGCTGGTCACCGAAAGTGAACCCGCCCAGGAAGAACTCCCTCGGCTCAGTGCCCCCGAACCAACCGTGTTGCCGTTGGCGTCGGTCACTTGAACGTTAACCGCTGTAATCGTGGTATCACTCATCAGTGATCGACTGGCGGCCTGCTGGGCGTTGGTCACCCCCCCGGACACCGCTACATTCACTGTCAAAGCAGCCTGAGCCGGTTTTGCGGCGCTGATCGCCACAGGGCTTTGGCAGGCCGTGAGAATACCCACGAGTGCTGTTACAAATAACGCAAGGACAGTTTTATTCACTGCGATCTCTCCTTTGAAACGCGAAATGGCCCCTGACGGGCCTTGAGCAAGGTTTTTTAGTAAAGGTCGTTTCCGGTGATGAAACCCTAGATTGCTATAGAAACATTTACCTATTAACTTTAAGAAAATAATCCTCCCACTTTTCTTACCTGTCAACCAATTTTTTTTCTTGGATCGGCTGGTCTTGACAGGAAACCTCCCGGGGGCTATTTCAGAATCATGTTCGCTCAAAGGATGTTCTAATGTCCCGCCCACCTCAGGAACGGCGTTTGGCGGCGCCTATTCGTTCGCGGGTTTTTAAACCGGCCGGTGTCCCGGCGAATAGTCTCGAAGAAGTGGTCTTAGCTCAGGATGAGGCCGAGGCTCTGCGGTTAGCCGATTTAGAAGGTCTCTACCATGAGGCTGCCGCCCGCTCGATGGGGGTCTCGAGACCGACCTTTGGCCGGGTCCTTGAAAACGCCCGGCGAAAATCTGCACAAGCGATTCTTGAAGGCAAGGTCCTGAGGGTGGAGGGAGGCGAAGCTGAACGTAGCCCAAGCCTGGTGGTAGAGCGCAGGAACGACCCTATTATTGCTGTCCCCGAAAAGCAGGGACAAATTGAAGATCATTACGCCCAAAGCCAACAGTTCGCGATTTTTTATTGGGACAACGGAAACCTTTGCCGTGAGCCTGATTTTGTTACGCCAGGGGGCGTTTGTCGGCCAGGAATTGGGGCCGCCCTCGCAAAGCGGGGGGTAACTCACCTGGTCGCCAATCATATTGGCCCTGGCGCTTTACGGATTTTAGCCTCACACGGAATTTCTGTCCGGCGAGGCGCTTCGGGGCCCCTAGAAGTAGCCGTTCGGGAGCTATTTCCCTCCAGTTAGCGCTTCCCTTTAGGGTAGACGGCGAGGGTAGAGGGCTTCGGGCACAAAGGTCGCCGCAAACTGCGTCACAGGCAAAAGCTTTTTGGGTGTCGATGTTTTTGACGCCGCAGGCCGCAACGAAGGCCACAACGAGACCGAGGCTTCCTCGACTTTTTGAGGCTGGTCGCCTACCCAAAACGCGTGAATAACGGTGCCATGTCGAGGCTGAAAGGTGCCTTCTCCTGTGCGGAGACCCGCCTTAAACTGACCCTGAAACCAAGCCCCACCACGCCAATGATAGACCCCATAGCCTTCGGGCTTTCCCTGACGAAACTGACCCACAAAGGTATCGCCATTGCGAAAAAACATAAAACCTTTGCCCTGAGGGCGACCGGCCACCAGGGGCCCCTGATACCAGCCTTTGACATAGGGTACGCGGTAGATCTTTCCCGGGATTTCCCAGACAGTTCCCTGGGGCCAACTCAGGCGACGCGCAAACAACACTCTGGTTTTCCAGTAATGTTCCGAAAGACTACTGAGGACCACTCCCCGAGGCCAACCCTCTGACACCGCGTGCAAAAGCGTGTCATTCCCCAGGTACAGCGCCACGTGTGAAACTTCACGATAACGCCCCGTCGCAAAGAAAATTAGGTCACCAGGTTGAATCTGGTTCAGCGGAATTTTGTGACCCCATCGAGCCTGTTCCCAAGCTGAGGTGGGTAAGTTCGGAACAAGGCGATGATAAACGTCCCAAACCAAGCCACTGCAATCTAAACCGTCTGCGTGGCGCCCTCCCAAACGATAGGGGGTTCCTAAAAGAGCTGACCCATGCCCAAAAAGCGCGTCGGCAATCGTGGTCGAAAGACTAAAAAGGGGTGCTAAAGGAAACACCATCAGCAAAACAAACAGGCGAGCTCGCCCAACTCTGAACGAACGTTGGGTTTGGTTAGCTTGCTCAAATGCCAAAAAAGGCGTTACATTTACCCCATGAAAGTCCCCTTACGCAGTTCGACCAATACGCTCGGCCGTATGATGGCAGGAGCCCGGGCGCTTTGGCAAGCCAACGGTATGACAAAAGAGCAATTTGGCAAACCCATCATTGCCATTGCCAACAGTTTTACCCAGTTTGTTCCTGGCCACGCCCACCTTCACGACATCGGCCAAAAAATGAAAAAGATAGTCGAGAGTCGTGGCTGTTTCGCCGCTGAGTTTAACACCATCGCCATCGACGACGGTATTGCCATGGGGCACGAAGGCATGCTGTACAGCCTTCCGAGCCGGGACCTGATCGCCGACAGCGTTGAATATATGGTCAACGCTCACTGTGCTGATGCGCTCATCTGCATTTCTAACTGTGATAAGATCACACCCGGTATGCTGATGGCCGCCCTTCGCCTTAACATACCCACCATTTTTGTCTCGGGCGGTCCCATGGAAGCTGGCCGTGTCGGTGATAAAAAATACGACTTGATTGACGCCATGGTCATGGCGGCTGACAGCGCCGTTGATGACGCTACGCTCGAGGCTGTCGAAAACAATGCTTGCCCCACCTGCGGTTCTTGCTCGGGAATGTTCACCGCCAATAGCATGAACTGCCTCAACGAAGCTTTAGGCCTGGCCCTACCTGGGAACGGCACCCTTGTTGCCACCCACGCTGAACGGCTGTCTCTGTTTGAAAAAGCCGCGCACCGTATCGTGGATTTAGCCCTAGAATTCTATCAGACGGGCAACGAACGTTTATTACCACGAGGAATTGCCACAAAAGCGGCCTTTATGAACGCCATGAGCCTCGATATCGCCATGGGCGGGAGTACCAACACGGTTTTGCACCTGTTGGCAATTGCCCGTGAAGGCGGGGTGGATTTTTCCATGAAGGACATCGACGCGTTGTCTCGGCGTGTTCCCTGTGTTTGTAAAGTCGCTCCGAACAGTCCCGACTACCATATCGAAGACGTCCACCGCGCAGGCGGCATTATGAGAATTTTGGGTGAACTGGCCCGAGGCGGCCTGCTCGATACCAGCGTTGCGCGTGTCGATAGCCCCTCCCTGGCCGAAGCACTTAACGCTTGGGACATCAGTGTCGAAAACCCCACCCCCGAAGCCAAAAGCTTTTACACCGCCGCTCCTGGTGGCCGAAGAAACTTGGTCATGGGCAGTCAAAATGCTCGGTTCAAAGAGCTAGACTTGGATCGCGCCCAAGGGTGTATCCGGTCGCTGGAACATGCCTACTACCCTGACGGTGGCCTAGCCGTTCTCTTTGGCAACATTGCCGAACGCGGTTCGATCGTCAAAACAGCCGGCGTTGATAAAAGCATCTTTGAGTTCACCGGAAAGGCTGTTGTTTTTGAAAGTCAAGAAGACGCTACCCAAGGTATTCTTTCTGGAAAAGTCCAAGCCGGCGACGTGGTCGTAATTCGGTACGAAGGGCCCAAGGGCGGACCAGGTATGCAAGAAATGCTGTACCCCACCAGCTACCTAAAAAGCCGTCACTTGGGTAAAGAGTGTGCCCTGTTGACCGATGGTCGCTTCTCGGGCGGTACCAGCGGCCTTTCTATTGGCCACGTTAGTCCCGAAGCTGCGGCTGGTGGTGGCATCGCCTTGATTCGCGATGGCGACCAGATCGAAATCTCGATTCCCAGACGGTTGCTTCAAGTCAAAGTTTCGGCCGAAGAACTTCAACGCCGTCGTACCGAAGAAGAAGCCCGGGGAGCTCAAGCGTGGAAACCTCGTCAACGTCAACGCAAAGTCAGTAGGGCGCTTCAAGCCTACGCTCTCTTCGCACAAAGCGCAGACGAAGGGGCAATCCGCCGACTTCCGTCAGAAAGCTGACAAAAAGTGCTCTTGTAATTACCGATCCGGGGGGCGAAACTACAGGTGGAGCCTTGTATGTCTGCCGAAGCCGCCCCCCAGATTCTTGTCCCCTTGTGCCCTGCCAACCCTCTTAAACCCGGTCAAGACATTATTGTTTACCTTCGGCCCGAGTCTAATGGCGTTTTGACCGAAAGCGTTCTCTTCAAAGTGCTTTCAAACCCCCAATGGAAAGAACGAATCACGCTGTCGTATCTAGCCAACTTGCCCGGTGAGTTTATTTTGCGGCACCGGATTGTCGAACATCATTACGCTGTTCGGCTTGATTTCGCCGCCCGGGGTCGTTCCGCCTTTACACCCTCAATGCGGTCAGCTTTGGAACGGTTTTTTGGTATACCCTTTGATAAAGCCCAAATTTTAGGGGCGTTCGAAGCTCTGCAGTTGTTGCGCTTGTCTGCCGAAGAGTTGTTTCAATTGTGGGTACCCGTCTACGACATCTTAGAAATCGAGGGTCAGCTCGTCAAACGTCTTCACGACAACGTCTTTGTAATCAACTATGACATCCCTGCTCTCTTGCACAAAAACCATGCGGGCACCGACGTTGCCGTGATGCTTTTTCGAACAACTCTCGACTATGACGGCTTTAGACCCTTGGTTGAGCGAATTCGCGATGATCTGATCCAGGCCAAGATGCTCGACCCCTCAAAAACCGAGCGCCGCGTCTTTCACTATTCCAAGGGACCCTTTGAACAGCTTCTGGACGGGCTAGGCTACCTGTGGAAGTCTGCCACCGAACGCGCCTCGCTCACCGATTTGCAATTTGCCCAGTTTTTGCAAGCTAAAGGCTTGACCGATCAACAGATCCTTCGTTACTTGACTCACCCTATTGGTGTTTTTGAATCAGGGGAGCGACGGCTTGAGCAGAACCTGTTTTCGTTCACCTTATTTGATTCGTATGAAGAAGCCTGGCGAAAAGCGGTTAACTTTTCGCAGGACTTTTGAGGACAACTTTGCTTTCTTCAGGATTTTCTTTCCCAACCATTGTATTTTTTGCTTTCTTTCCTTATGATTATGTGTTACGATTGCTGAAATTTTTGAGGGAATGACGGGTGAACGCCAACAAGAAAGAACCGCCTAGCATACATTATTACGACCAAGACTTTGTGGATATCTACGACAAAAGCTGGGCATGGATCAAAGATTTTTGGCAAAAAGGCGGGGCCCAAAGCGCTTTTCAAAAAGCCTTTTTTCA
>JAJXVP010000200.1 GCA_021782055.1 bacterium
CCGGCTAGCGGCTTGTTGCGCACTGGTCACTCCGCCGGATATGGCAACATTGACCGACAAGGCACTGGCGGCTGGTTTGGCGGCACTGATCGCCACGGGACTTTGGCAAGCGGTGAAAGCTAAAAAAAGTCCAAGAATGAAAAAGTATGACATTCGAAAACGAAGTGTCATGGAAGCTCCTTTGAACCAATAACAAGGTCATTGCTGCTGGTTTGTCATGGTTTTTTGAAATTTACAAATAGATGAAAATACCTATTATGATTAGGAGATCATCAGCCCACTTTTTAACTCTGTCAACTCATTTTTTCACGTTAACATTGTTGAGAATTGACTTTATAGATGATAGTTTTAGTCAAACTCAGGAAAAGAAATTGGTTGACAGGTAAAAGAAATGGCTTTTATATAAGTATTATATCCTAAAATGTCCTAGGAGGGACTTGTGAAAAAGTACGACACCACTTTAGAGTTCATTTATCAGACCCCTGTGTTATTGGAACTGGGCAATCTGACGGAACTCACTCAATATTCTGTTAGTGTGACGGCAAATTAATCGGGGTTGATGTGACAAGAATTCTTTTCATTTTTTTGGCAGCGCTGGCTGTTTCGTGTTCTTCGCCCAGTTTGATGCCAACAACCTCAACAGGAACGTCAAATCCCTTAGGAGCTTCCCGCTACACGGTACAAGTAAACTGGATTCCTGGGGTATCACGAGGCTTAATCAACGATTCCAATGTAGCTTCTGTTGCCATATCTGTATCCATTTCAGGGAGCACGGTCGGGAACGGAAATTTAGTCAAGCAAAGCGCTTCCTGGAGCGGATCAATTTCACTGTCCTCTTCAGGATTAGCTACTTTCACTGCTACAGCTTTGGATAGCTCCGGAAATCTCCTCTGGCAGGGTTCAACAACGTCCAACATTACCGGTAATGGAAGCTCAGTAACCATAGCCATGGGCACAGTTCTGGGGAATAATCATCCGTTTTCAGGAGCTTATTCACCGGTCTCCGAATCTACGTGGGGGACTTCCACCTGGAGTTTGGGATCAACATTTCCCTCGGGAGCTGGGGGAACTTTAGAAATTGGCGTCTATTCTGCGGATGCTACCAAAGTCCTCTTAGAAATTTACACCCAAGATACGGGGGCCTCTGCTGCCTACGATTATTGGATGACTAAAGGAACTGATAACATCTGGCGTGCTGCGATAGCTCAGATCCCCAATGGCACCCTCTACGCCTTTCGTGCCTGGGGCCCCAACTGGCCATTCAGTAGTGCTTGGGCACGAGGAAACAGTTCGGCAGGGTACATCTCGGACTGTGATAGCTTAGGCAACCGCTTTAACCCCAACAAGGTTTTGTACGATCCTTATGCTCAAGAAATCAGTCACGATGTGGATAGTTCAGCCTTAGCCGCCTCGGGTAACTCAGATGTGATTTTTAACTCTGGTGGGGCTGATGTTGCGACTGGTCAAACATATAGCGGTCCCATCACGGGCAATGTTGCCATGAACTTACGTAACATTGATACGGGACCGTACGCACCCAAGTCGGTGGCCTTTGTGGATTCCACTTCAACGGGAACAAAGCCGAATATCCCGGAAGCGAATACGATCATCTATGAAACGCATCTTAAAGGTTTAACGGCACACCCTTCCAGTGTCAATCTTGCGACGCTTTTATCCCCCTATTCGACTTTTCCTGATGCTGCGAATGTTCCTAATAACCTGAGAGGGACATATGCCGGTGCCGCATACATGGCGGGATACCTTAAAGATCTTGGCATCAATACGGTAGAGTTTTTACCTGTGATGGATAGTGATAACGACACAAACCCGACAACAAAGTCTGGTGGGAACTATTGGGGCTACATGACTTACGGTTTCTTTGCTCCAGACCGACATTATGCTTATGACCAAAGTCTCGGAGGCCCCACCAAAGAGTTCAAACAGATGGTCGCGGCTTTTCATAATGCCGGATTACAAGTCTATATGGACGTGGTGTACAATCACACCGGTGAAGGCGGTGTTTGGGATGCTTCGACGGGACGCGAGGCTCAAATTGTCAGTTTCCGAGGGCTAGATAATCGGGCATATTACACGCTGTCAGGGACGAGTAACGGCTTTTATTGGGACTCGACCGGGTGTGGTAATAACTTCAATGCTGGGTCCACTCCCGAAGAAAATCTTGTTTTAGATTCTTTAAAATATTGGTCACAGACCATGGGTGTCGATGGTTTTCGTTTTGACTTAGCTGTGGAACTAGGGCGCAACGGGAGCGGCTCCTTTAGTAGCTCAGCCCCCTTGCTCACGAATATTGCGACTTTAGCTGCCAACGATAATTTCAAAATCATTGCGGAACCCTGGGACACGAGTAACAGTGAAATTGGACTGTTTCCTGCCGGATGGGCAAATTGGAATGGGAATTATCGAGACTCCATTCGACAGTTTATGCAGAACAATTTGTCTGGAGCCAATGGAGTAGGTTGGGCAGATGACTTTTACGGCGACTATAGTCAATTTAGTGCCGAAGGCGGACCTCAGAAAAGTATCAACATGATTGATGCCCATGATGGCTTCACCCTTACCGACTTGGTGAGCTACGGTACACAAATCAATAGCACGCTGACCTGGCCCTTTGGCCCCTCTGACGGGGGGACGAATAGCAACCTCAGTAATAGTTGGGGAGGAAATCAAACCCTTCGGCGTCAGATTATTCGCGACTTTTGGACCTTTCAGGTGCTGAGCCGAGGAATCCCCATGATTGAATGGGGGGATGAGCTAGGGCGTACAGTAAATGGGAACAATAATGCCTACGACGTGGACTCGGTGGCAACCTGGAATAACTACAATATGGCTGGCAGTGCAACCCCCGATGCTGTCGCTACAGGTGACACCACAGGCGGGACGGCGACCTATAACAACAATTTAGGGACTTTTACGACCGCGACCAGTGGTGGTCCCAACACCAATCTAGCCTTTTTACAGTACTTATTGAAACTCAGGGCCGCGCATGCAGCTTTCCAACAAAGTAATTACAACAGTATGACCATCTCATATTTCACACCAGCGGGAACAAGTTCGGGGTTCAGTGAGTGGTCAAACAATGCCGGCGAAATTGAGTTGTCGGGAAGTCAAGTCGGGGATTCTGACTTCCTGCTGTTGGTGAACGTGTCGGGTAGTGGTGTTGCCTGCACAATACCAGCCGCACCTACAGGAAAATCCTGGGTGAGATTGATCGACACGGGAAGCTGGGCAGAAGCCAACGATAATTCGTGGAGTGTGTCCTCTGGAACAGTGATATCAGGTAGTTACACGGTCAACAATCAGTCCATGGTGCTATTGCAGGCGCACTAAAGTTGTAGACTGGTCAGGGAAAAGAGCTTCCCCTTTGACGAGCCAAGAAAAGCCAAAAGCCACTAAGGCCAAGGCTTCGAGGCACAGCAAAAGGGGAAAGCTCGGTTTCACCCTTGATAAACAGTCTTACTGCGGTTAATTAAAAAACGTAGCGACATTTCGATGGAGCCGACCAAATCAGAATCTTTTCGATAGTCTGCTGAGTGAAGATTTTTGACGCGTCCATCTTCCACAAAACCCCATGCTTTGAACTTTTTCTCGTGATTATCAGGGTCGTAAACAGCCAAGGGAATTCCTTGATTTTTGGCCATCAAGGAAAAGCATGGGACATCGGTTAGCCCATCCCCAATAAAGATCATATTGGCCAACGGGATGCGGAGCTCTTTGACTTTTCGGTTGACTTCAAAGGGCTTGTTGGCGTATTCCGGCCCGACGATCCCTTTTGAGATTTGAAAAAGGTAACGAGTTTTGTCTGTAAAACTTACCACCCGCTGGGGAAAGACGACAGCACCCTCTTCATTATAGGCAAACTCAGAGGCAAAGATATCTGTGAATTCCCCTGCGATGGGGGTGGAGCGAATCAAATCTCCCAGGCCGCTAGAAATGATATAGAACTCAAGATGAAAAGATTTGTCTTCGTGGTGAACAAATTCTCGCAGGTAAGGGAACAACTCTTGAACACCAGGGTAAAAACGAACTTTGTTCCCAAAAGCTTTGAGCTCAGCTTGAGTGAGTTGTTTCTGCGGTTCTTTTTTCGAGAGAAGTTGCATTTGGTACATATAGGACAAAACAGGGTCCCAGCCGGTTTCCATAAGATGTTTGTTTTCCACACCCCAGAACTTCTCGACATCGACTCCCCAAGCCTCTAAAAAATCTGTGGTGGAATCGTGGGCCAAAGTATCGTCAAAATCAAACACTAAGGCGAGTTGACGGTTCATTGAACCTCCAATGCTCTCAGGAACGCGTCTGCGGCTAAGCGCAAGGAGCGTGGAGAATGGGCCGCTCCAATGAACAGAGCTTCAAACTGTGCTGGAGCTACAAAAATATTTTGTGCCAACAAAGCATGAAACCAGCGGGCATAGCCAGCCGTGTCACAGGTTTTAGCTTGAGTCAGGTTGTGAATAGGGCCAGGTGCAAAGAAAAGGGTGCCAAGTCCACCCTTGTGTGCCAAGGTAAAACGTGTGGGGTCAAGCCGGTGATTCAAAGTTTCGAAAAAGCGCTCTGCTTTGTCAGCTATCGCTTCATAAAACCCTGGCCGAGTGAGTTGTTTCAGCACCGCGCTTCCCGCTGCCATGGCCAAAGGGTTTCCCGAGAGCGTTCCAGCTTGGTAGACCGGCCCGACAGGAGCTACAAGGTCCATCAGGTCTTTTCTTCCCCCATAAGCGCCCACTGGTAAGCCACCGCCAAGGATTTTTCCGAGGGTGGTGAGGTCGGGGGTGACCCCGACTTGTGTCTGTACTCCTCCCCAATGCAGGCGAAAGCCCGTGATGACTTCATCATATATTAACAAGGCCCCTTGTTCTTGAGTGAGTGACCTTAAGCCTTCCAAAAAGCCTGGCAAGGGTAAAACTAAACCCATATTGGCGGCGATCGGCTCCACGATGACGGCGGCAATCTTTCCAGGATGGGCCGTGAAGGCAGACCGAACGGCTTCCAGGTCATTATAAGGGACACTAATTGTAGTAGCCGTTAAAGTTTCAGGGACTCCCGCTGAGGCCGGTTGATTAAGGGTTGCTAACCCTGAACCCGCACTGACTAAAAGGGCATCCGCATGACCATGATACCCGCCGTCAAACTTGAGGATCATAGGGCGATTTGTCCACGCTCTGGCGACCCGTAAGGCACTCATCACGGCCTCAGTCCCTGAACTCACAAAGCGGAGCCGTTCTAAGGAGGGAATCGCCTTTTGCACGAGTTTTCCCAGCTGATTTTCTTCTAGCGTAGGCGCACCCACACTAGTCAGTCGTCGAACTTGTCGATTAATTGCTCGCACCACCCCCGGGGGAGTATGACCCAAAATGTGGGCTCCCCAGCTTTGGACAAAATCTAAATAGCGGTGTCCGTCGGGATCTTCCAGTGTGGCCCCATACCCACGTGAAAAGACTACGGGTTCACCC
>JAJXVP010000201.1 GCA_021782055.1 bacterium
TAAATTCGGGGTCATTCTGTTTAACGGCATAGCCAAGAAAATCCCAAAAGGTCGACGCCGCCGCCTTGGCCATCTCCTTATCAAAAAAGGCAAACTGATGCCTGACATCGTTGGTCAGCTCATGCTCGGTGGTCAGCCGTCGCTTATCAAAAAACTTCGGGCGAGCCCCCGCTTTATTCGAAGAAGATTTCTGCTCGGTGCGAAGTTGAAAGTATTCATAAACGATATCAGCAAAACTGGATTGCCGATTGACTCGGTTGCCCAGCTCTTTTCTCATCAACGCTTCAGCTTGGGCATGAAGAGCCAAGATAAAAAAGCCATGATCCGCTTGTGACAGTTTAATAAGGCGCTCAGACATACTTGCTCCCACAACTCATATTTTTAACTGAGATCTGGCATTATGAGATCTGGTATTAGTATAGATGAAAGACAAAATATTTGTCATGCTTTGCCCCCAAAGAGGTCATCATGTCCACCACCATATCTGACAAGCGTCCTTCGACGGGACGTATCCTGTTCGCCAGCTTGATTGGCACGACGATTGAGTTCTTTGACTTTTATATCTACGCCACGGCCGCCGTTCTGGTGTTTCCAAAGCTTTTCTTTCCCATGTCCGACCCCACCTCTGCCGTTCTCGAGTCGTTCGCGACCTTCGCTCTGGCCTTTTTCGCGCGGCCGATTGGCTCGGCCATTTTTGGCCACTTCGGCGATCGCATTGGTCGAAAGGCAACTTTAGTGGCGGCTTTGATGACTATGGGCCTGTCGACCGTGTTCATTGGCCTTTTACCAACCTATGCCAGCATCGGTGTTGCCGCCCCCCTGTTGCTTGCCTTGTGCCGCTTCGGTCAAGGTTTGGGTCTAGGGGGAGAATGGGGCGGCGCGGTTCTTTTGGCCCGCGAGTATGCCCCAGCACACCGACGCGGCTGGTTTGGAATGTTCCCCCAGTTGGGGGCTCCGTTAGGTTTCATCTTATCGAGCTCGGTCTTTTTGCTCCTCACCAACCTCTTGGGTGATCACGGTTTTTTTGCTTGGGGTTGGAGACTCCCCTTTATCATCAGTGCCCTACTCGTGCTTGTGGGGTTGTGGGTGCGCCTGAGGTTAGAAGAAACCCCCGAGTTTGCCGCATCAATGAAAGCCAACGAAAGGGTCAAGGTTCCCCTTGCAAGAGTGTTTTCACACCATTCACTCCCCCTGGTGCTCGGTATTTTGGCCGCTGTGGCAACTTTTGTTTTGTTTTACTTAATGACTGTTTTTGCTCTGAGCTGGGGCACAACAGCCTTACACTTCCCCAGGTCAGGGTTTTTAACCGCACAAATGATTGGCGTGGCTTTCTTTGGTCTAGGCATTCCCATCGCCGCCTGGGCCGCAGACCGCTTTGGAGCCAAGCGCATCTTGGTCATAGCAACGGTCCTTATCTTGGTTTTTGGGTTAGTCTTTGCGCCGTTATTCGCCTGGCGCGCTGGCGACGCTGTCGTATTTCTGGTAATCGGGCTCTTTTTGATGGGGCTGACGTACGGTCCTTTAGGAACAGGTCTAGCCGAGCTATTCCCAACCCCAATCCGTTATACGGGGATTTCGTTGGCTTTCAATTTTGCTGGCATTCTCGGTGCCTCGGTCGCCCCCTATATTGCCACTTCGCTTGCCAAAAGCTACGGTCTGGCGGCTGTCGGCTACTATTTGTCGGGAGCAGCCCTGTTAACCTTGCTCGCTTTGTTGGCTATGAGGAAGACTCCTGAAAAGCCTGTTCACTCATAAGCCTGTTCACTCGTAGAAACGGTACCCCACCCCCACTTCCGTGTGAATGAACTGGGTATGGGTGGGATGCCGTTCCAGCTTCTTTCGCAAGCCCGCCATTAAAATTTTCACGTAGTGCCGTTGGTCGAGCGACTCCTGGCCCCAAACCTCTTTTAACAAAAAAGCGGTGGTCAGGATCTTTCCGGGGTGGCGGGCCATGACCATTAACAGCTTCCATTCGAGGGCTGTCACATGGATCTCGTTTTGCGCCAAGAAGACCCGACGGGCCGAGAGGTCCAAAACGAGGTCAGCAAAGGTTTTTTGAGGTTCGGTAGCGGAAGGGGTCACGCGCCTTAACGACGCTTTGATCCGCGCTTTGAGTTCCGCAAGGCCCAAGGGCTTAGTCACGTAGTCATCGGCCCCCGCCTCCAAGGCTCGTACCTTTTCGGTTTCTTGATCGCGGGCCGAGATGACAATCAAAGGAGCACTACTTATCGCTTTGAATTGTGGAATCAACAGGGTTCCATCGGCATCGGGCAACCCCAAATCGAGAAGGACCACGTCAGGTTTGAGGCTTGCCGCCAACGCCAAACCGGCATCTCCCCGGGCGGTTTCTTCGCAAAGCCACCCGACTTCTTTGAGATGAACTCGCAACAGCCGCCGAATTGGTTCATCATCTTCAATGATGAGAATGCGCCCTGATTCCATACCATCCTCTTTTTTATCCACGCCAGATTTTTATCCACGCCAGGTTATCCAAGGGAAGGAGCCGCCGTGAGGGGCAGCTCAAACCAAAACTCGGCGCCCCCACCACCACGGTCACTCACGCCCGAAGTGCCCCCGTGCAGATCAACGGCCGCCGCCACGATGGCCAAGCCTAACCCCGTCCCGCGAACCGCACTGGCTTTTTGGCTCGCTGACCCACGAACGAACTTTTGAAACACAAGGTGCTTTTCTGCCTCGGGAACACCGGGTCCCCGATCTTGCACCGAAAATCGTACCACCTGTTGTCGGGTTTCTAACACTAAATCAATAACCTGTTCCCCGCTATAGAGCGCCGCGTTCTCAAGCAGGTTAAACAACGAACGTTCAATAAGCAGAGGGTCGACAAAAACCAACGGTAAGTCCGAAGGCAAGTGAAGCCGAACTTCGGGCTGGGGAAAGAATTCCCTAAAGCGGGCGAGCGCCGAGTACATCAGGTCTTCGGCGGGAACTTGCTCCTTGCGGGGGGACAAGACGCCGTCCGACAACCGGGTCAGGTCAAGCAAGTTATCGACTTGACGGGCCAGCCAATGGGACTCTTGCTCTACCGAGGCTAAGGCCGCTTTATCTTCCTTCGACAAACGTTGCTCACTCGACGCCAGCAAGTCCGACAGGGTCCCGATCATCACCGTTAACGGGGTTCTCAGGTCATGTGAAAGGCCGTGCAGTAATGCATTACGGCTCTTTTCGGTAGCCACCGCCAGCGCATTCTTTTGGTTTTCTTGGTCCAGGAGCACCCGTTCCAGCGCCAGGGTGATCGCTCCCGCCAGGGCTTCGGCCAGAACACTGCGCTCGGAGGCCCAGGACTGTTCGGCCTGGCGTTCGACGGCCAGGACACCCACAACACCCCTCGTGCCCTGGAGGGGCAGAACCAGCTTGTCGGCTTGGGCCAAGGTCCCCGTTCCCCACCCCGCTTTTTGACCGTTTTGAAACACCCAGGTAAAAACAGCCGTGTCTTTCGCGCCAAAAAGCGTTGGAACACCTTCAACCAGGGACTCCCAGAGACGTTCAGAGTTGGCCCCTTCGTGTGGCAGTAAGACATGCACCCTTGTTTCTAAAATTTGCGACAGCATCGTCTCGGCTTCCCTGACCACTTCTTCACGGCCCGCGCATTTTGACAGGTTGCGGCTCAGGCGGTACAAAGCCTCCATGCGTTGTTCGCGCGCTCGCGAAGACTTAATCTGGGCCTTGAGCCGTTCGGCCAAAGTCCCAATCACCGTGCCGACAATCAACAAGAACAAGAACACCAAGTAGTACTGCGGGTCGTACACCATAAACGAATACAGAGGTAGAGTAAAAAAGTAGTTGAACGTCAGCACCATGAGGAGCGAAGCAAAAACACTGGCGGCCAAACCAAACAGCCCGGCCGTCAAGACGACGCCTAATAAAAGGGTTAAGACGATGTTGGCTTCGACCATTCCCAGGTGCCGAAAAACAACGGCCGCGCCTGTAAACCCCGCACAGATGGCGATTGTCCACCACGCGCTCCGCCACGTCAGTCCCACTGTTGTTCGTTGCTTTAGCTTTCGCTCTTCGGAGCGCCCTCCCATCACGTACAAATCGATATCACCACTCAGGCGCAACAGCTCGTCGCCAATCGTTCGCTTGAACACCCGCACCCAGCCGGGGTCACGGTTTTTTCCCAGCACCATCTTGGTAACGTTGCGGAGCCGGGCATAGGCCACAAGATCGCGAGCGACCTCCTCCCCCTGCAAGATGACGGTTTCAGCTCCCAGATTTTCGGCGACCGCCAGGTTATGTTCTAACTGATCTTTAGAACGCTGGTCTAAAACGCGAGTACGCGGGGTCTCGATGTATACTGCCAAAAGGTCGGCACCCCACCGGGCCGCCATTCGCGAGGCCGCGCGTAAAAGATCCTCTGACGTGGGGCTGGGGCTGACCGACACCATCAAGCGTTCTCGTACAGGCCACACCGCTTCGACGCGCCCCCGAGAACGGGCCGTATCGACATCCTGCCCTACCCGATCAGCCGCCCTCCGGAGCGTGATTTCCCGCAGGGCCAAAAGGTTGTCACGACGAAAGAAACCGCGCAAGGCTCGTTCTGCCTGATCTGGGGAATAAATCTTACCCTGCTTGAGGCGCTCTAAGAGTTCTTCGGGGGCCAGGTCCACGACCTCAACTTCGTCGGACCGATCAAAGACAGCATCAGGAATGGTTTCACGAACCTGAATGCCCGTGATTCTGGCCACAATATCATTCATGGAATCCAGGTGCTGAATGTTGAGGGTTGTCCAAACTTCAACCCCCTGGCGCAACAGTTCCTCGACGTCCTGCCAGCGCTTTTCATGGCGAAGGCCCGGGGCATTCGTATGGGCCAGTTCATCCAAAAGGACGACCCGAGGATGGCGAGCCAAACACGCATCCAAATCAAACTCTCGCAGCGTCAGCCCCCGGTGAAGAATCTGCTTCGGGGGTAGAGCTTCCAAGCCCTCGGTCAACGCCGCCGTCTCGGGGCGAGCGTGAGGTTCCACCCAACCCATAACAATGTCAGGTTCGCCCGACCGAGTCGCTTGCGCGGCCTGAAGCATTGCAAAGGTTTTGCCCACACCAGCGGCATACCCTAAAAAGATTTTGAGTCGTCCCCGGGGGGAGTCCTGTGGACTCAGTGAGGCTAACAATTGATCGGGATCGGGACGGTCGAACGAGGAAGAATCCGTCATGATACTCTCTGTGTTCCCTTCTACTCTCTGTGTTACCTTGACGGCGCCCTTCTGTCGAGGGCCAGGTTCAACTCCAGAACATTGACAAAAGCTGGCGGGTCCCAGGGAAACACTGGCCTCACGGCGTGTGACTCGACCAAAGCCCGCAGGGTGGCTGGATCAAGGTGGCGTTCGTGGGCCACAAGGGGCACCTGCCACAGAGCAGCGCCCAGGTCGAGGTCGGGGTCAAGGCCGCTGGCCGAGGCTGTCACGAGGGCTTCGGGCAC
>JAJXVP010000202.1 GCA_021782055.1 bacterium
AGCAGTTGTCTTGTCTGGGTTGACTGAAGCTGTTGGTTTGCCATCTATATAATACGTAATTGAAGTGGAATTCCAGATTATGCCAAAGGTATGGAAGGCATCGGCAAACTTTCCTGTGCTGAGGCTGAACTTTTCTGGTTGGAAGCTGGCATAGGGGTAGACGCTGGAGGAGTTGTACCAATGAATTGTCCCATAGACGGTACTATCACTAAGTTGTGTCCCTAGGGAAGGGGATCCGTTCCCGCCGATCATTTCTAAAATATCGGTTTCACCGCAGTTCGGCCAACCAACTTGCTTCAGGTTGGAACCCAGCATCCAGAACGCGGGCCACATTCCGTTCCCGTAGGGGAGTTTAATGCGAGCTTCAATTTTTCCATAGGTAAAATTCTGCAACCCTTGTGTATTGAGGCGAGAGGAAGTCCAGTTTCCCGAGGCATCTCGTTGAGCGGTAATCACTAAACACGAGACGAGGTTATTTCCATCCGGGACGGTCTGAATCGAGGCATTTGTGGTGGTATAAGTTTCCAGCTCGTTGTTGCCCCAGCCCCCGCCCCCTAAATCATAGGTCCAATTCGCAGGATTGATGCTGTTCCCATTGAACTCATCGTCCCAGACGAGGTTGCCGCCATACCAAGGGTCACCCGTCGAAGAAAGTTCGGTGGAAGTACTGGGATAATTATGAAGGTAGACGTTGTCCAAGTAAAAGGTGGCACTACTTCCGTAGTTTTTTGAACCAGCTTGAGCTTCATTGGTGAATGTGATTTTTTGGAGCGTCGAGAGGTCGAAACCAGCGGGCACCGGAACCTCAAGATCAGTCCATTGATTTTTGTTCAAATCCCCAAAGGTCACCACAGCACCAGGAGTCGAGAAGGTGTCCGTCGTGGCATTGGTGAGGTCGATGCTCAAATCGTTCCCTAGGCTGGTCCAATAAGTTAAGTGGAGATAGGTCATCCCCGTAGCGTTTAAGGCAGGTGAAAAGGTTAAAGTTTGTGTGGTATCCAGCGTCAGCAATTTCAGGCTTTGACCGGCAACGGTCACATTCGCTAAGGTCGTGGTGTCAGTGCTAAAGGGAAGATCTGGGTAGGTTTGACTACTATTCCACAAGCATTGGACATTCGTGGCGGGCAAACTCGGCACCGGGGGTAACGTCGTGGGGTCAAGAATAACGGGTGGGGGAGGGGTAGTCGAGGCTGGGTTGGTACAGGACCCCAGGAGAAATCCACTAAAAAGCAGGAAAAGAACGAAGGTCTTCATAAAACAACTCCCCAAAACGTTATTCTGGGGAATTGTTCGAGAGAAAAACAAGGGGACCTTTGGTCTGAATTTTTTTTAGAGCTAGTAGCTATTGGTACACTCGCACCCAATCCACGTCCATAGTCTGAGGCGATACAGTAGAACTATTGGGGGGCCCCGGCCAAGTTCCCCCGACGGCTAAATTCAGAATCAAAAAAAAGGGTTGTTGAAAAATCGTTCCCGTGGTCGAATCAGGACTGACATAGGCTGTTTGTTGGCCATCGATATAATACGTAATCGAGGTGGAAGTCCAGATCACCCCAAAGGTATGGAAGGCATCGGCAAACTTGCCGGAACTTAAGGTGTAAATTTCCGGCTGATAACTCGCATTGGACTTAGTGTTGTTGGTTAACCAATGAATGGTTCCGTAGACCTTACTATCGCTCAAGCTTGAACCTGAAGTTGAAGAAGTTCCTGTGCCGCCGATCATTTCGAGAATATCGGTTTCACCACAAGCTGGCCAGCCGACGGAGTTAATATCAGAGCCCAACATCCAGAAGGCGGGCCACATCCCGTTTCCGTAGGGAAGCTTAATGCGGGCTTCAATTTTTCCATACGTAAAGTTCTGCAACCCTTCAGTTTTAAGGCGAGCCGAGGTCCAATTGCCATTCGTGTCTTTTTGAGCCGTTAGCACTAAACAGGAAGCGGTACTATTCCCATCCGTAACATTTTGAATCGAGGCGTTGGACGAGGTATAGGTCTCAAGTTCATTATTGCCCCAGCCACCATTGTTGCCTAAATCGTAGGCCCAATTCGCGGGATTAATGCTGTTCCCATTGAACTCATCATCCCAAAGTAACGTACCCCCGTACCAAGGGTCATCTGTCGAAGACAAAGTTGTGCTCGTGTTTGTCGTTGAAGTATGGAAATAGATATTGTCTAAGTAAAAGTTGGCTGGAGTTCCAAAAGTATTGGAACCAGCAACTGTTTCATTGGTAAATTTGATTTGCCGCAAAGTTGTGACGTCAAAGCCGGTGGGAATCGGGACTTCTAAATCGGTCCATTTATCTTGGGCCAAGTTTGTAAAGGTCACCGTAGCACCTGCTGTGGCAAACGTTTCTGTGGTGGCATTGATCAAATCTACGCTAAGGACTGTCCCCCCGTGGGTCCAATAACTCAGGTGCAAGGTAGTCATCCCGGTAGCATTCCAGGGCGCAGGGCTTGTATCCGTGCTGGCTCCATTGGGGCCAGAAAGGTCAATGCCTTGGTAATTTACCAGCGATAAGAGCTTGACGGTTTTTCCAGCAATGGTCGCATCAGACAAGCTGGACTGTTGACCCCAATTGGGATTCCAGTTCCCTAAGGCTTTATTCGTATACGTGGAACCGCTGTTCCAAAGCATCAAAGCATTATTGGCCGTGACCGTTGGTAAGGGCGCTAAGGTTGATGGTATCGCTTGAACCGTTACGGTAGTCGAGGCACTCAGAGAATTATCTACAGCCGTGATCGTGCATGTTCCTGCAGAAACTCCCGTCACGTGACCTTGGTTCACCGTGGCAACTGAGGCATTACTGGTCGTCCATTGGGAGGGAGTCACAGAAGCAGAAGACCCATCAGAAAATGTCCCTTGAGCGGTAAGCGTATATTGACCGCCCGTGTTCAGAGTCACTGTTGAGGGACTCAATGAAAGGGCGGTCAACTGAGGTACGGTCTTAGTCGTACCTGAGGTCGGTGAAGAACAACTGAAAAGCAAAGTTGAACCCCAAAGAACGAGAAGAAAACGGTTAAGGGTTGGTGTGTTCATGTGACGCATCAGGTACTCCATGGTTTAGTTTTGTGTCCAGGAAATATCGTCCACATCAATGACCGGGTTCGGTGTGGTGTTGGTCGAAGCCGAATTTCCTGTGACGGCGTAGGCATCATTAATGACGAACGGCTGTGGTACCTGCCCTAAATTCAGTTTTGCCGTAGTGGGCATCCCGTAAGAAGGGGCAGAGTTTTGGGCGATCGTCGCAATCGGAAGGCTCACGTAGTGCCAAGCTCCATCGTTCACGTATCCATACGGATTATTGGTAGGATCAATAGTCAGGTAATTGTCTGTTTGGGTGTTTTCTGAAGCAAACCCGGTGGAAAAACCTACCCGAATTTTTCCGGCATACGTAGTGCGGATGGCAAAATCTAAGTGCCCGGTGGCAAAACTGCTAAGGTTATCTGCGTACTTGGCTTGTAAGCTAGAATTGACCAAGGTGATGAACCAACCCCAACCCCAAGCTGGACTATTGACCGACGGGGTGGGTTGAATTTCGTAATACTTGGTTCCTTCGTAAGCCGTAGCTGTCCCGCTAGCGGTTTTCTCGGATCCTGTTGCGGTGGCGGGATTATTCCAAGCATACCAAGCCGTGCCAGGAGAAGGCACCGAAACCGTTGTCGAGGTGGCCATCGTGTCTGCATAGACCAAATAGGTCGGAGTCGTGATTTGCGGGTTCGTGACACTAGTGGTATAGCACAACGCATTCGCTGGTGTGTAACTGAGATTGGCTGGGGGCATACTTTCGTTGCCGGGAATGGTAATGGTTTCACTGGCACCATTATTGGTTACAGTTTGAGTTGAGGCTGCGGTTATGGTGGAATACAAGGCATAACGGGCGTACCGGTTAACATCGAAAAGTCCCCAGCCGTCGTCCCCACCTTTCCAAGGTTCATCAAAGGCTTCAAAATAGAAAATATTTTTGGGGCCGTTCGTCCAGCTGGCTAAACTGCTTAAGTACATGGCTTGGTTGACAGGGTGTGCCATGCTAGGTTCAGCGGCAGCGGAAGAGTTGGTGGCCACAGCTTTCCAGCCAGTCTCCCCGATGATAATGGGAAGTTTTCCATAACCCTGACTACTGGCGTAGGATTGCACAGCGGCAAAATTAGCCTGGGTATCGGCAAAGGCAGCCGCCATCATCGCCGTAGCGCGAGGGGAAGCGGTATTGGTTCCCGGGACATCGCTTTGAGAGGTTTGTTTCCAGTCCCAGAGATTATATTGCGCATCAGAAAAGGCATAGGTATGCATCGAGATGTAGTCAATTTGTGCCAGAATCAAGTCTGTGGCATAAGAACCACTACCCGCACCAGAATTGGTACTACCACTACTGTCGGCATAAAAGGCCCAGTTGTCGTCGGTGGTCACTGGCTGTTTAATGGCATTTCGTACTTCCTGGATGTAGCTGACCATATCAGCAACAGGAACTTTGAGCCCCCAACTGACCATCGTTTCATTCCCTATGCTTACGGCTTCAACGATGGAAGGGTATTGATTGGCTAATTTAATGCCTTCATTGACTTCGACTTGATTGGCTGTGTCCGAAGTAGCTTTGGGACCGCTGATCCAAACCCCTAGTTGAACTTTCATATCATAACCAAGATTTTGAATCTCTTGAAGGATAAGAGCGGCTTGACCATCGGTATTACTGCTAAACAGCCGAAGCAAAGTGTAGCCGGATGCTTTTAAAATGGTCAAATCTTGATCAATATTCGCGGCAGTCGGAACGTTTGCACCGGTTCCCGGACCAGACGAGGTCCTATAGCCCTCGTAAGCAACAGCCTTACGAGTGAAAAAATCGGCAGGAAGTGAGCGAAGTGTCACTCCTGTAGTTTGCACGGTGGTTGTGGTGCCCGTCGTGGGCGAAGAACAAGCCCCAGCGAGCAGGGCAAAAGAAATGAGACCCAAGGTTAAAAAACTTGTTCGTAAGCTGATGCGCATATTCCTTCCTCCAGAATTCCACTCCGAGGACGAGCCTCGGAGTGGAATTCAATTGTCTGCTCCGTTAATAGAAGTAGAGGTTATCAATCCAGAAATTTTGAGTGGCTGTCGTACCTGTTGCGACAAAAACCAGCTGAGCAATGTACTTGGTGTCGGTTAGTCCGCTGAGGTCTAAGTTCGCACTGGTCCAGCCATTGGTGGTGATTCCTGTGACAGGCACTTGCACCGAAACATTGGTGGAGGAGTTGTAAGCTCCGCTGGGAGCAAAGTCGACAACTTTAACACTGAGTCCAGCTCCATTGGGCGTCCAGTAGTCAAAATGCAGGTGCTTGGTCAAGGTGCTGATGTTCTGGGGGGTGGTGATATCAGCTCCGTCATAACCGGTGGCAGAACTGAAACTCAATTCATACACAGTTTTTCCTGCGACAGTGACGGGTACCATCGTGGCGGCAGAGGACCAGC
>JAJXVP010000203.1 GCA_021782055.1 bacterium
CTCAACGGCAAGGAACCTTATGCTTACCTGCAGTATATCCTGCATCAGCTTCCTCTCGTTGAACAAAGCGGTGATTGGGAGTCACTGCTTCCCTGGAACGTCACCCTGGTTTAAATTGACGGATACGCTGTAATGGCCACTTCCTTATGCAATTCGGGAGAAAGGCGCAGATTAAATTTACCTGAATACGGTTTTTCTGGGTTTACTCCATCTTTGAGACACCATTCTAAATAGTCTTCAACAGATTCTCGAACCGCCTTCTCGATTTCTTCTACTGAGGTTCCTTGAAACGTAATCACATCCCGAGTGTTGATTACATCACAATGAAAGATCTTGGCCTGATCATCGTAGGAAACCAAGCCAATGTAGCCTTTATATTCCATCGATTTTTACTCCTGAATTCTCCAGAAATCTTCTAACCGACAGCACAGCATCTCGATCAGTTTCTTTCGGAGGTAGCCTTTGACGCTTCGGGTAAAATCTACGTCGCCACTTCGGGGGGACTCTCGATCTCACAGTAGAAAACAACGACCGCGATTTGATAGGCCCAGCCAAGAAAGGGCATACGGCAGGAAGTCCTTCCACCTAGCTCCTACCGATTAGCCAGATATTTTCTTGATGACGACGTGAGCTGCCTTTTCCGAAAAGATGCTATCCTCACAGAAATAGCCGAGTTTGCCTAAGTCCAAATCGCGGAATAAATGTTCACCGCTACCTAAAAGGGTAGGCGAAATGGCCAAGTGCATTTCATCGATCAAGCCGGCACTCAGATACTGGCGGATTGTTGCTACCCCACCGCCAATTCTAACGTCTTTACCCTTTGCCGCTTGGCGAGCCTTATGCAAGGCCGACTCTAGGCCGTCAGAGATGAAATGAAAGGTTGTTCCGCCTTCCATTTCTATTGAGGGTCTCGGGTAATGAGTTAAGACAAACACAGGAACGTGATAGGGCGGATTGTCTCCCCACCAGCCCTTCCAATCTTCGTTCGGCCAGGGACCTCGCAGGGGGCTGAACATGTTCCTACCCATAATCCAAGCACCCACGTTTTCAAGTCCTTGAGCTTCAAAAGAATTATCAATCCCCCTGGTTCCTTCAACGGTCCCATCGCCATGTTGCCGTTGAAACGTCTGTGTTGAGATATGCCAGAGGTGGACATTGATCCCGTTTAAGCCGAGGGGATTGGACAAGTCTTGTTGTGGACCAGCGCCATACCCATCTAACGAAATTCCAAAGCAGCAAACTTTCACCTTAGACATGAAGGACTCCTCAAGGATTTATTTCAGAAGTTTTAGTCAAAAGTTTTTCGATACGAGTATCAGGGATCAGCCAAAGCAAGGCCACGACAACATAGATCGCTAACGATCCCCAAGTGGAAACAAAGGCTAAAGGAACAGCCACTAGGTAGAGAATTACCGAAAGTTTCCCTTTTCGATCATTACCTATAGCTTTGGCGATTTTTGAGTCTTTTCCATGATGTTTAACCAGCGCCTGAATCAAAATCCAATAGGCAAAACTCGACATTAACAGGTCAAACCCGTAAACAGCTACGGGAACAGCCGAGCTGTAGTTTTTACCCATCCAATTTGTTGTCAATGGTATCAGACTCAGCCAAAAGAGCAAGTGAAGGTTAGCCCAGAGAATTGTCCCCGTCACGGCGTGAACGGCTTGAAAGGTGTGATGATGGTTATTCCAGTAAATCCCGACAAACGTAAAACTTAAAAGGTAGCTAAGAATAGTTGGTACGAGCGGGCCAAGGTCCGCGAACGCGGGACCCTGGGGAACATGCAGTTCCAAGACCATAATCGTGATTATGATGGCTAAGACACCATCAGAGAAAGCTTCCAGGCGGTTTTTTGACACAAGATGAAGTTTAGGAGAAAAGTCAGCATAGTCAAGCTTGTCTACCTCTAAACTTGGGAACGGTGCCCAACACTAAATTTCTATGGTCTTTTCTGAACTTTAGCGGGATAATTGATCGTTTTCCATTGTAAAAACCCCCGGCCTGGGGAGAATACCACAAGATTGACAAATGCGACAAATGACAGTATTTTATACGACAAATGGCGGTTATCAAATGACTGATGTGACGATTGAGAAGTTGTTAGGCGGTCGTTCTGTCTTGGGGCACTCGCTCGAAACTGGAATGGACCGCTATGAGCTTTCTCGAGCTGGAATTCCCAAGAAAGCACTACTGAACCTAGTTTCAAACCTGAAGGTATCTCTGCGCTCCATGACGGTTCTCCTAAACGTCACAGAGAGAACACTCCAACGAAAACGCGACGATGAGCTGCTCGATGTCTCTACCTCAGAGCAAGTCATCCAGATTGCGGAAGTGTATTCGAGGGGGAATGAAGTGTTTGGCTCCTTTGACAACTTTCAGGAGTGGATGAATAGCGAGAACATCTCGTTCGGTGGAAAGAAACCTATCGAACTTCTTTCGTCGCGCTACGGGGCTCAGATGATCCTCGATGAAGTTGGCCGGATCGAGTACGGTGCCTTTTCCTAATGAAGGTCTATCGTATTGCAAAGCGACAGTTCATTCGAGACCTATCGGGTGAAGGTGCGCGACAATTTGGCGCGCGATGGAACAAAAAGGGCATAGGTGTTTTGTATACGTCTGAAAGTAGATCCCTCGCAACAGTAGAGTACTTGGTGCATCTCTCATTGGGAATTCTTCCGCATGACCTTTCCATCGCAGAGCTCGAGTTTCCCGACACAGAGCTGCTGGAAAAGATCGACATTCTGACACTTCCGGCCCATTGGTCAAGTTATCCAGCTCCAACAGAGCTTGCCGAAATCGGCTCGGCCTGGTGTCAACGTAGTGAGACCTTGGGGTTGAGGGTGCCGTCATCCGTTGTGAAAGCCGAATGGAACATAGTCCTCAATCCACTTCACCCAGGTTTTTCCCGAGTGAGGATCGTCTCTGTGGAAGAATATGTTTTTGATCAACGTCTTCTGTGGAAAAGAACGGAAAGTTAACATAGTTTTTATGCCACGATGACGAAAATGAACCCGAAAGAGAGACGTTAAGATCGTAACTATGTGTCGGCTCGTAGTGTTGAAGTTTCTGTAATGGAAATTGAGTGAAGGGGCCCACAAAGGGTACCTACCAAATATAGGTATATGTAAAAGGGAGATCTCCTTGAAAAATTTTAAAATGTTTTTAAAGACGCCAAATGCCAATCCTGTTTTATCCTTCAAAAATCTAAGACGGTTGATTGGTATTCTAGGAATGCTTCTTCCGCTAATTTGCTTCTTAGGGGGAATTGTATTTTTAGATTTAAAATTGGGACCATCTATTTCATCTTACTATTATTCGAATGTTCGCGACGGATTTGTTGGAATTTTGGTTGGGGTTGCAATGTTTTTAATAACCTACCGAGGATACGAATATCTAGACGATTTTATTTCAACTTTGACAGGCATATGTGCTTTAGGAGTAGCGATTTTTCCATGTTATGATATTGGTTTTGAGTATGTGGGATTTTTTAACTTAAAAAATACCACATCTGATAAAATTCACTTGATCTTTGCAGCTTCCTTTTTTATTTTACTTGCAGCTAACTCAATATTTATTTTTACGAAAACCAATAAGACAAAAATTCCTACAAAAAATAAACGAATTAGGAATATTATCTACTTCCTCTGTGGGCTTGTTATTGTTGTAAGTCTCTTGACATTAGTATTGCTAAACTTAGTTTTTTCCGCCGAACAACTGAATAACACACCTTTGGTTTTCATTCTTGAAACTGTTATGCTTGAGGCTTTTGGTATTTCCTGGTTGGTAAAAGGTGAAACACTATTTAGGGATTGAACTCAGCTACCAACCTTATTATTTTTCTAGATTCTGAATGGAGGGGATCCGGTAGCTGATCAACGGGAAACCATTTTACCTCAGAATGTTCCCAATTCAAACTTGGCCATCCAAGTGGATTTTGTATGACTTGCACATCAAAATAAGTGTACTGATAAAAAAGTAGATAAGAAACTGTTTTGATTGGCCTAGAACGAAATCCAAAATAGGAAGAGGGAAGCTCAGACCAACCTAAACCCTGTGCGGATTCCTCGATCGCCTCCCTCTGCGCGTTTTGCCATGGGGTTTCGTTGGGGTTGCGACCACCACCAAAGCTACTCCACTGACCTGGGGCATGATGGATGTCTTGTGCTCGTTTAGCCAAAAGTACTTCAATTTTGTCCTTATCACCGCAACGCCAAAAAATCACTCCAGCTCCTTCGTATTTCTTTATCATGATCTTTCCCTCTTTTTCCTTCATAGTGATTCCTCTAGGGTTTGTCAAGAACAATGCAAAATATAGTTGACATAATATACATGATAGTTTACATTTTGTTTAGATTAATTTGCAAAGGAATTTGATGGCAGTATCAAGGGTCAAGCTGGCGAGAGTAGCTAAAGACTGGAGTCAAGAAGACCTTGCTAAAGCAGTAGAGGTCACTCGGCAAACCATAGGTCTCATAGAAGCGGGTAAATATAACCCCACACTGAACCTTTGCCTAAGACTAGCAAAAGTGTTGGGAAAAACACTTGATGAACTTTTTTGGGAGGAAGACAAATGAAGGATGTGCGACTGGTGGCAGGTCAACACAAAGCTGGGTACGATGCCTTTCTTTTTCAATTTGTTTTTTTGTTAGGCTTAGGCCTCGTCGGTTCTTTTCTGAATTGGGGGAGGTGGTTGTGGTTACTTTTAGGCCCACTTTTGACAGGGTCACTGTTCTTTGTAATTCAAAGTGTCCGATTGGGTGTATTTAACGTTTCAACACCTGAGTTCTGGCGTAAAGGACTAAAAAGAGTAATATATATATTGTTTCAATTCTGCCTTTACTTCGGTCTAATTATGCTTTTTGATGTTTTTTTAGCCCACAAAACCAAATTTTTCAGCCTTGAAAAGTTACTTTTAACAAATTTTAGCTCTGCGATTTTTTTTGTTGTACTTTTTAATGTTTCGAACTTTCTTTTAAGGAAATTTTCTAGCAAAACTCTAGAAAAAGACCTGGGCCAATAAGTCTGATTGACTTCTAAAAATTACACAATTATTATTAAACTACTATGAAAACACTTCTGGACCAATTACGCCAATACACGACGGTCGTTGCCGATACAGGGGACTTTGCCGCCATGGAGAAGTTTAAGCCAACCGATGCCACAACAAATCCGTCCTTGATTACAGCTGCTGCTCAAATGCCACAGTACCAGACTCTGGTTGATGACGTACTCAAAGCGGCTCGTCAAGAATTGGGAGCAACCGCATCCCCTGAAACCGTTGTTCAGTTGGCGTTTCAACGTTTAGCTGTCGCCTTCGGTCTCAAAATTCTCAAGATCGT
>JAJXVP010000023.1 GCA_021782055.1 bacterium
AGGGTGGATGACGGGGATTGAACCCGCGACAGCCAGAACCACAATCTGGAGCTCTACCACTGAGCTACATCCACCATGTCTCAGCGGACGAGTGTTAATAAACACCAGTCCGAAAAAAAAATCAAGCAGTTTGGCTGACTTTCTTTATTTTTTTTCCTCGACAGGTTCGCGGGATAAGGCCTGCTCTACCGCATGCCAAGCCAAGGTGGCACATTTAACTCGCACGGGCAGGTCAACGATTCCCTTTAACGCGACAAGATCCCCTAACTCTTCAAGCTTCTCGGGGGGAAGTTCACCTCGGATCACCGCCAAAAACTCTTGGACCAACCGCCTGGCTTCCTCTACCGTTTTTCCCGTTAAAAGCTCGGACATCATGGACGCGGAACACATCGAAATGGAGCATCCCGAGCCGTCAAAGTAAACAGCTTGAACGTGCTCACCTTCGCGATCGAGCTGAACCTTGACGCTATCGCCACATGAAGGGTTTTCGACGGCTTTCAAGTGCGCCAGCGGCTTTTTGTTCCGGGGGTGCTTATAGTGGTCACGGATAATTTCTTGATACAGTTCTTCAAAGGCCATACAAAAAATTTGCCCAAAATTCTTGTCTTGGTCAAGCAAAGTTGCTCATTTGGTCAGGTAAAGTCGCTTACGCGGCTGAATTTTCTCGGTGAATCCTCTCGGAGGACACACCGCGCTGTGTCAGGACCTCGGTGGCTTCCCTAAGCATTGCAGAATTGCCGCAAAGGTAAAACCGGTCGCGCTCAAGATCGAGGTCCGCTTGATCGAGCCATTGAGTAACCCGGCCCGGAACAATACGACAGTGCTGAGAAAAGTTTTCGGCAGTAAACGGTTGACAGTGTTCTTTGGACGAAAGGCACAACACTCGTTCCTGAGTGGCGCCAAAAGCTGCTCCAAAATCTTCGTCCAAACTGCGCACCCCATGAACTAAAAGGTAGGGCAATGCGGGAACCGTGCGAACAAAGGAACGAAAAGGAGCAATCCCCGTACCTGTTGCCACTAACACCAAACGGTCTTCTTGCTGACGGTGACGGAGCGTAAACCCTCCCCTTGGGGGTTTTACGATGACCAAATCGCCTTCCTTTAACCGCGCCAGACGAGAAGAGACCGCTCCGCCGGGCACATGACGCACCAAAATTTCGGCAACCTCGTCTTGTTCCCCACTAAAAAGCGAATACGGCCTTGTAAGCCCTCCCGGCAACCCCACATCCACATGGGTGCCGGCGCGAAACCTCAAGCCCCGTCTTTCAAACTTCAGCACAAAGGCCGAGGGGCCCCACAGCTGGACCCCTAAAACACGTCGGGGCTGGATTAAGTCATAGCCTTGCATTATTCTAAACTACTCGGGGGTGAACAGTGCGTCAATGAGGTGTATTCATTGACTGAGATGAATACTTCGTCTTATGATTAAACCTTGAATAATTGATTGAAACCCAATCATTCATAAAAATAAGTTTTTTAATGCAAGCTATACCCTTGTTGGTAATATCTTTAATTCTTCTCGTCTTTAGCACGGCGGTAGCTGTGGTTTTTGGAAAACGAAGTTTCCGTTTTTCGAGCCAACTAAAGGCGGAACACGACGAGCTGGCCTCTCAAGAAGCTTGGTTGGCCGTGGGTGGGCAAATTTTGGTTTTTGTTCTCGATGCCCAAGGACGATTTCAACGGTCGTTGGGTTCAGCCGAGAATTTCAAGGCCCTTGCTTCAACCTTGACTCCCGGTGCCTTCGTGGGGAGGCTTTTGTATAATACGCCAACTCAACAAGAGGAATTCCGGCAAGCCCTTGAGCTTATTGCCGGGAAAAAGGCTAACCCAGAAGTGGTCTTTGACCTAATGGACAAAGAGCTCTCCTACCAAGAGCGGCACTTTCAAGTACGTTATCGCGGGCCTAATTACCGAGGAGAGATTTTTCTCCTGCTTCGAGATATCACCACCGAAGCCGAGCTGGCAGAATCTGAAAAAAAAGAATTTTGGCGGCAAAAAGTTCTCAACGCTGTCATGACCCAACGTTCTGCCTTTGCTGTCTTTGCCAGCAGTGTTCAGGAATTATTCTTGCGGCTTTCCCAGCTTGAGGACCAAGGCCCCACCCCCGGCAACGAATGGACAGACTTTTTGCGTCAGCTCCATACGATTAAAGCTGACGCCCGATTTTTTGATTTTCAAGCGACTGCTGAACAGTGCCATCAATGGGAGACCTTCCTTTCAGATCAATTGGTTTTACAAGAGACTCCCGAGCCCACCAGCTTTGAGTTGGCTTTAAAAAAAGCCTACTACAACGAATTAAAAACTGTCACCGACCACCTCGGAGACGCTTGGCTCCATCAAGCAGATGCCGTTCAGATCCCTCGCAAGCCCTACCTGTCCCTAATTAGGTATATCCGGCACCGGTACCCGCAGGATAAAAAGCTGGGGCAATTTCTTGATTTTCACCGGCAAGTTCCCTTAAGAAGTTTATTTCAAAAGCTCCCTGACCAGGCAAAAGCCCTTGCTCAAACCCTGGGCAAGCGAGTTGCACCCTTCGAAATTCAGGGCGGTGATTTTATGGTCATCCCTGACCGCTTAGAAGCCTTTTGTCAGACCTTTATTCACTTGGTGCGCAACAGCCTGGATCATGGCATCGAGACCGTCCGCGAACGCGAAACGTTAGGAAAACCACTCGAAGGCAAGCTACACCTAGAAATCGCCGACACACCGCGGGCCATTGTTTTTCGGTTTCAAGATGACGGGCGAGGAATTTCGTACCAACGAATCGTCGAGCGTGCGCGAGCCCTAGGGTGGCTCGAATCGGTACAACCTCTTGATGAGCAAGGACTTCTGGGCTTTCTCTTTCGCGAAGGCTTTTCGACAGCTTCTCAAACGACTGAAATCTCGGGCCGAGGGTTAGGCCTAGCCGCCGTAAAAGTTGAAATTGACAAACTACAGGGTTCTGTCCGCGTCCTGACCCGTCCCGGTCGAGGCACGACCTTTGAAATGATCCTTCCCTGGAGGCTCCATGAAAGCTGAATATGCCAACCCCTTTATCCGTGCGGCAGGAGAAGTCTTTGCTCACGAGACCAACCTCCAAATGACCCGAAAAGGCCTGGAGCTTCGAAAAACGCCTGTTCCCTCCCGTCCCGTCTGCATCATCTTGGGGATTACTGGCCCTATACGGGGGCAGGTTGTGTATTCGCTGGATGAAGATTTTGCTCATACCGTGGCTCGACGCATGTTGCCCGGCAAGCTTCCCGCCGAGGTTAAACGGCTTACCAACAGCGCTATTAGCGAGATAGCCAACATGATCACCGGGAAAGCCAGTATCGAGCTGGCCGGCGAAGACAAAACTATAGAGCTGACGCCCCCCGCGGTGTTCACCGGAGAACGCTTCCACATGGATTTTTTGAACATCCCGACCCTTTCCCTCTCGCTCATTTCAGAAGCTGGCTCGTTAGAAATCAACATTGCTTTAACAGAAGGCTCGTCATGAAACTTAAGACGGCACTGATAATTGATGATGCCGCCGTGATGCGGCTGCGCTTGCGGGATATTCTTGAACCACAGTTTGATGTGGTAGGCGAAGCAGAGGACGGCGCTCAAGCTCTAAGCCTTTACGAAGCTTGCCGCCCTGATTTTGTTACCCTCGATATTACCATGCCCAAAGTAGACGGCATCACGGTTTTGCAAAATTTGCTCAAAACCCACCCCGACGCCAAAGTCATTATTGTCAGTGCTGTGGGACAAAAGCAGACGGTCTTTAAAGCCTTAACTTTGGGAGCTCGCGATTTTGTAGTCAAGCCGTTTGACCCCGAACGCGTTAAAACCGCGGCCAATCGTCTTTTTTCTAAAGCTTGACAGTAACGGCCTCCCTCGCTAAATTTTCAGTCTTTGAGGGAGGCCCTATGAGTGACAGCCGCGTTTTTGTTTTTGATACAACCCTCCGCGATGGAATGCAGGGAACAGGGATCAACTATTCTCTCAAAGACAAAATCGACATAGCCCGACGTTTGGACGAACTTGGTGTCGACTATATTGAGGGTGGCTTTCCTCTGGCGAACGAAAAAGAAGAAGCCTTTTTTCATCAAATTCGCAAGGCACCGCTCAAGCAGGCACGTTTGGCAGCTTTTGGCTCTACCCGCAAACCTCGAGGTGAGGCGGCATCCGACCCCCACATTCATGCCCTTTTGGGGGCAGAAACCCCCGTCGTCGTTGTCGTCGGCAAAGCCTGGAGTTCGCACGTTGAAGCGGTTTTAGGGACAACTTTAGAAGAAAACCTCGAGATGATTCACGATTCTCTGGTCACTCTCAAAAAAGAAGGCCGTGAAGTCATCTTTGACCTGGAGCACTTCTTTGATGGGTGGAAAACCCATCCAGACTACAGCCTGCGTATTTTAGAAACGGCCCGGGAGGCTGGGGCAGATTGGCTGGTTCCCTGTGACACCAATGGGGGAACCCTTGTTACTGAGGTCACGGCAATTTATCAGGAACTTATTCCCCGCGGCTTTCGTCTAGGAGCTCATTTTCATAACGACCTAGGTCTTGGGGTAGCCAACACCCTCGCGGCAGTAGAGGCGGGGGCACGGCAGGTTCAGGGCACGATCAACGGCTGGGGGGAGCGTTGCGGCAACGCGAACCTCTGCACCATTGTTCCCAACCTCTCGATCAAATTGCCCTACACCACAGGGATGGCCTTGCCCCGAATGACCGAGCTTTCGCGTTTTGTCGCTGAAAAGGCCAATTTGATCCCTGACCGTAGGCAACCCTTTGTGGGCGAAGCTGCTTTTGGACACAAGGCTGGACAACACGCCGATGTTCTTCAAAAAGGCGAAGCCGGCGGCCAGACCTCCGAGGGCAAAAAAACCTTGGGACTCATGGAGCACATGGACCCGCATTTGGTCGGCAATACCCGACGCATTCTTGTTTCGGAATTGGCCGGAAAGTCTACAGTGGCGCTGAAGCTGGCTAAGTTTGGAACTTTTGAAAAAAACAGCCGTGAAGTTCAAGAGCTGACCCGCCTCTTAAAAGAGAAAGAAAACGCGGGCTACGAGTACGAAGCCGCTGAAGCCTCCTTCGAATTGTTGATGCTGAAGGTACTGGGCCGCTACCGTCCGCTTTTTGAATTAGACAACTATCACCTTGAGTCTTTTAAAACCTGGAACCGAGAACCCCAAACCCTGGGTCGCGTGTTTGTTCTGGCCGAGGGAAAGCACTACATGGGAGCCGCCGTGGGCTTGGGTCCTGTCGGCGTTCTTGATAAAGCCCTGCGCAACGCCCTCGACCACGTTTACCCGTTTTTAAAGAACCTAACGTTGCAAGATTTTTCGGTACGAGTTCTGACCTCGGATGATGTAAGCACTGACAGCAAAGTTCGGGTCTTTGTCAGCATGACCGATGGGGTCACCGATTGGGACACCGTAGGGGTCAGTCAGAATATTGTCGAGGCCTCGTGGGAGGCCCTTGTCGAAAGTTTCGAGTACTATCATCTGAAATCGCTGTAAAACAGCCAAGCCTGGTCTGAAAAGGCCAAAAAAAAATCTGCTCAGGAAACCAAAAATTTCCACTCGGGAATCTAAAAGTTTCCACTCGGGAAACCAAAAATTCCTCGAGCGGAAATTTTTGCTGGCTAGTCGGCGTTGGTCATCGACTGCGGTTGACGAGTGGCTTCAACCACATCGCGCCAAAGGCTCCCCTCGGGATTGACGTAGTTGCGCCTCAAGGTGGCCATTTTTATGGGCACATGGACAAATTTGTCTGACCACAACGAAACCAACATTTTGGTTTTGCCCGCCATGGCCGCGTGGACGGCATTGGCTCCTAACCGAGCACAATACAACGAGTCGTTGGGGTCGGCAGGGGCGGACCGAATAGTGTAGCTGGGGTCAATGTACCGCAAGTTGATTTCCATTCCCTCTTGCTTAAAAAACTCGGCGATTTTGTCCCGAAGCAAGGCACCGATATCCCCTAGCCGTTTGTTGCCCGAAGCGTCTGTTTCCTCGATATGCTTGAGAAACTTCTGTCCCGCCCCTTCCGCCACCACAATGACGGCATGATGACGCGCCAAAAGACGACGCTTCAGAGCCTGCAAAAAGCCTTTGGGACCCTCGAGGTCAAAATCCACTTCGGGAATCATCACAAAGTTCACTTCGGTGCTGGCCAGGGCTGTATGAGCGGCAATAAAACCCGATTCTCGCCCCATGACTTTAACTAATCCAACACCGTTGATCGCATTGTCTGCTTCGACGTGAGCACCCGATACTGCCGAAACAGCCCGAGAAACTGCCGTTTCAAACCCAAAGGATTTTTGAATAAACGACAGGTCATTATCAATGGTCTTAGGAATGCCGACGACGGCAATTTTGAGTCCCCTCTGTTCGATTTCTTCGGCAATGGCCAAAGAGCCCCGTTGAGTACCGTCACCGCCGATGGTAAACAGCATATTGATATTCATCCGCTCCATGGCGTCAACGATCGCGGGGATATCGCTTCCTCCGCGACTGGAGCCCAACATCGTGCCCCCAATCTTGTGAATATCGTCCACGATGTCCGGGTCCAACTCCACCACAGGAAAGTTATATTCGGGCAAAAAACCCTTGAACCCGTATTGAATGCCCGTGATGCGCCTTACACCATAAACGTACCACAGGTTGCGAACCAACGAGCGGATGACGTCATTTAGCCCCGGACACAGACCGCCCGCCGTCACAATGGCGGCATGAACATGGTGTGGGTTAAAGTAAATGGTCTCTCGGGGACCTGATTTTTCCATCAGATTGCTCTTGTCGAACGGAGCGGGTGGCTCTCCTTTTCGCCCCCAGACCTTAAAGAGGATAAACTCGTCATCTTTGACATAGTTCGCTTCAAGATTTCCATCAATATTGGCATATTGGAGGGGGTTTTTTAACTTTCGTTCACCAAGACTTTCAATAGTGAAATCTAAGACGGAATCGTTCATTCATGAACCTCCGGGCCCCATTGTCCCCAATTTTTTATATCATTTCAAGAGGATCAACTTTACAACCCCTTCCAGAATGTTCGATATTAGGTAAGTGAGTACAACCTTGTTTCCTACAGGACCCCTACCAACAAAGCCCGGCGAGCCCTACACTTTAGGGGCGACTCTCGACAGTCAAGGCTGCAACTTCGCAGTTTTTTCTCGTCATGCCATTGCGGTAGAACTGCTGTTCTTTTCCGCCCCCGAAAGTGAGCCTTGTGCGCGGGTTCTGCTTGATAGCACGCTGAATAAAACCGGCGATATTTGGCACATCTGGGTTGAAGGGATTCAAGACGGCCAGCTCTACGGCTTTTTAGTTGACGGACCCTGGCATCCAACCGATCAGGGACACCGCTTTAACCCCCACAAACTGCTGTTAGACCCCTACGCCAAGGCTGTGGTGGGGACGTATCACTGGAATGAGGCCTCAGCCTACGCCTACGAATGGGGAAACACCAAAGGGGACCTGAGCTTTAGCCGTACCGCCAACCTCACCAAGGCAGTCAAGGCGGCAGTGGTGGCATCCTCGCGTTTTTCGTGGGATCGCGACAAACCTTTGCAAATACCGCTCAAAGATACGGTGATCTATGAAGCCCATGTCCGCGCCTTTACCAAGGACCCCTCGGCGGGTACTTTGGCAGCGGGTACCTTTCGCGGTCTTATTGAAAAGATTCCTTACATTAAAGATTTGGGCGTAACCAGTGTCGAACTGCTCCCCCTCCACGAATTTAACCCTGCCGAGAACACTAAGACCAACCCCGAGACGGGTGAACCTCTCAAGAACTTTTGGGGCTACTCGACGGTTAATTTTTTTAGCCCTTGCGCCTGGTTTGCCACCGATGGGGATGGGCGAACCGCCGTGCATGAGTTCAAACAGCTCGTTAAGGCGTTTCACGAAGCAGGCCTAGAAATCATTCTGGACGTTGTTTACAACCACACCGCTGAAGGCAATGAATACGGCCCGTCGGTGAGCTTTCGTGGGTTTGATAATTCTATTTACTATATGCTGGAGGGTGGCCGGCATTACAAAAACTATTCTGGTTGCGGTAATACCCTTAACTGTAATCATCCGGTAGTCCGCCGGTTGATTCTTGATAGTCTACGGTACTGGGTAGTGGATATGCACGTCGATGGCTTTCGTTTTGATTTAGCAGCCATCCTTGGACGCGGTCCCGATGGGGAGTGGATTCCCAACTATTCTGTGCTCAATGACATTGCCCATGACCCTATCTTGTCCCAAACCAAAATCATTGCCGAAGGCTGGGACGCCGCGGGCCTCTTTAAAGTGGGAGATTTTCCTCGAGGGTGGGCGGAGTGGAACGCGCATTTCCGTGATGATATCCGTTCAGCGGTCAAATCTGATTCCGAAAAAATCGGAGCCGTTGCCACCCGTTTAGCAGGAAGTTCAGATTTGTTTCATTTTGATGGTCGACATCCGTACCACGGCATCAATTTTATCACCGCTCATGACGGTTTTACCCTACAAGACTTGGTCAGTTACAACGTCAAGCACAACTGGGCCAACGCCGAAAATAACTTGGATGGAGCCAACAATAACCTCTCTTGGAACTGTGGACACGAAGGTCTCACGGGAGAGGCACAAATTCAACAGCTGCGCCGCCGTCAAAAACGAAACTTAATAGCCCTCTTATTTTTGTCTCAAGGCACCCCCATGCTACTGGCGGGCGATGAAATGAGTTATTCCAAATTCGGGAACAACAACACGTATTGCCACGATAATCGTTTAAATTGGCTTAATTGGGGTCTTGTTCGCGAAGAAGCCGAATTCCATGCCTTTGTGCGCTTTTTGATTCACTTTCGTCGTCGGCATCCGGCTCTACGCCGCGAAACCTTTTTTCAGGGGCAGCCGCATGACCAGGGCACCCTTCCTGACGTTCGTTGGATGGGGCCCGAAGGGGAACTCAGCTGGGCCTGGTTCGAACGCTGCCTCGCATTGCTCATCGCGGGACATCGGTCTGAAACAGGGTCGGTACGCGATGACAATAACCTCTGGATCGGCTTAAACTTTTTTTGGGAAGAGGTATCGTTTAAAATTCCACCTTCGAGTGACGGCTACCATTGGCGCCGCGTTATTGATACGGCCAGCGCCCCAGGCTACTTTGATGAGGCTCAAGCCCCCGAAGCGGGACAGCGTTTAACGCTTGCCCCCCGCAGTGTAGTGGTGCTGGTCGAGCGAGCTCAAAGCTCACGAGAGTTACCCTCAAGAGCGTAGCGGGTAAAGGGACAGAATCAGTTCTACTTCGGCCTGAGTTACCCCAGATTTTTGGGCGATCTCGGCTGCCGAAAGCCCTTGGGCTCGGGCCAGAAGTACTCTTTCTCGTAAGGAGGAGGGGGTCGGTTCGGGTTCTGGTTCTGCGGCGGGAGCCTGGATCTGAGAAGGCGCAGGCGAAGACGGAAGTTCTATAGATGGATTGTTCGACAACGGGGGGACTGGATTTTTTTCCGGCACAGGTGTTTCGGGAGCCGATTTTTCGGGAGTCGGTTTAAGCTTCGAATACACCAAAGGCTGGGCGCGCTTTTCTTCTTCTTTTGCCCACAGAGTAAGCCGCTGATCAGCCGAGCGTATTAGGGTTTCAAGGCGTACCAACCGTTCTTCCAAAACACCGATATTGCGTTCAGAGGTCAGATTCAGCTCTTTAACCAGGGCATCCACTTCATCGCGAACCTCTTTGAGCAGTTCCTGAGAGCCCATTTTGTGATCAATCCGCCGCCGAAAAAACCAATAGAAACCTGTCCACACTAACAGGTTAAAAACCAAGAGTAACACTAATGTCATTGTCTGCCTCAACCTGTCAGATCCACGTGAGTCCCCAGCCTAGGGTCAGTCCATTTTTCGTCCTGAGGTTTCTCGTCCTCGGGGGATTGGTGCTTTTTGGCGAACTGACCTTGAGCTTCACGCTCCGTATCCTCTTCGTCCGCCCGAACCTTGGCCCCTTCATTCGAAGCTTCTTCAGAAGCCTGAGTCGACTGCACGGCGTTTTTATCCGCCTCATGGAGCTTGAGTAGCTTCTGGGCTTCAAGGGTCTGCTGATTGATGACGTGGTCGCGACTTAAGGAATGTTCTTTAGCGACCTTATCGAGATTCATATAGATGGCTTGCAGATCCACAGGGCGAATCATCCTGGCCTCCGAACAATCTCGTCTTCTTCAATATCCTCGTACTTAATTGATCTTACCACGTTTCCGTCACGAATAAAAGTTAGCCCGCTGCATTCTCGTATCACATCATAAGTGACTTCTTTAATAATAAACCGGGTACCAGGGTAAATTTCGCCCGAAGAAGAGATTTTCCCCGAGAAGCGTAAAGCCTCCAGTTCTGCCTGACGTTTTTCAAGTTGATCACCCAACTGAGACAGCTGGTTCTTAATTTCGGCATGTTTTGCCATGAGGGTTTTCTTTTGCAGAAGCTTTTCTGGCGGCAAGGTTTTCATGATGCGTTCCTGCTTAAGCAGGGCCTGAAGATTCAAATTGAGTTGGTTAAAACTCTTTTCAAGTTGTTCTTTCTGCTCGACCATTTGGTCCAGCTCTTCTTTTAATTTGGGGTCGAAGCCCACTTCCAGGATGGTTTCATCCGAGCCTATGGCACCCAGACTTGAGGCATTGATTTCTTCTGAAGCACGAAGGTACCCACCCACAATTTTAGCCCGTTTGCCTTTGCAGAGGATTTTTTTTCCGGCTGTGACCTGAGAGTGTAAGATACCGTCCGAAACGATGACAAAGGTACCCGCTTCCACCTTGGCATTCTGAATAAATTTCGACCATAGACTTTGCCCAGCAATAACATGCCCTTCACCGCCACCGTTAATGCCCTGGTGGACAATAATATCAGCATGCGTTTCTAACACAGCTTTACCAACGTTACCTAACACTTCGATATTGCCGACGGCTTTAACCGTAAACCCATCGTCCACACTGCCTTTGACCAAAACACTGCCCAAAAAATTGATATTTCCCACGGAATTGTTGACGTTCCCTGAGATTACCATCACTGTTTCGACGGTAATCTTGTTTTGCAAGAGCATAACCTGCCCATCCGACGTCGCCAAAACCCTAAGACCATCTTTTGATAGAGTCACGTTATTGCCCAAATCAAAAGGTATGTCTCGACCATCTTTGGTGGGAAGGATTCTCCCGGTAACAGTTCGGCCAGGTATACCGCGTTGGGCTGGCTCTTTGCGGGCCAATTCTTCGTTTTTTAAAACGTTACGGATGGTGTTCAATTCTTTAAAATCGACCCGCCCTTCGATCTCTTTGGGCTTGATCCGTAGCGCCGTATCAAAGTTATAGATGAGGCGCGCATCCTGACCAGGAAGAGGTTTGGTTCCCTGTGCGACAACAACCTTACGGCTGTAAACAGGCTCGTCAATCAGCGCCTCGATATCGGCCATCATCAGCCCATGAACCACTCCGTTGTTTTTCAAAAAGTGTTCGAGTTCTTCACGAGAAATATCCGCACCGTTCATCCCCGGAGGCGTTAACACCACCGAAGCCCGCATTTCCTGGTCCTCGAGGTCAACGGTCATGAGCGTATCTGCCGCCGGGTTGTGGGGGTAGTCGCCCACTTTGCCATACGTACCATTGGCCAGCTTCAGGGCGCCTTTCAAAACTTGACGGTTGATATCGCGAACGTTGCGAAGGTGCAACAATTCTAACGCTTGAGTTTCATTGGCGGGAGCACCCTCACCAACGGGAGCTGTTACTTTGAGGTAAGCGCCATCATGCCATAAACGAATGTAAATATGACCATCTTCATTGACCACAGATTCCGACGAAGCGATTTCGGGCATAAAGTCGGCATCTGATTCGTGCGAAACCTTAACTTCTTTTTTGACTTCAAAGACCATTAACGACCAGAGTTTGCGACCAAAACCCAGAGTTCCTGGCGAGCCTTTCTGTAAGATATCATACTCTAAACGCCGGGTGGGAACCCCAAGCTCCGCCGAAGCCGCTTTTAATGCTTCTTCGAGCGTCGCCCCCGAGACCGCAACAGAGCGCAGGCGGCGATCCTCTTCGGCACGCTCCCTCATAAATTCTTTGAGTTGTTCGAGCGAGACCATGACGCCTCCTGGCTTTTCGCCTAAAAAATCCCTTTTCGAGCATTCATCAGCCTGGCCCTAAGCCGTAAAATCGCTTTGGTGTGAAGTTGACTAACGCGGGATTCGGTGACTTCTAAAACTTTTCCAATTTCTTTTAAAGTTAGATCTTCATAGTAGTAAAGAACAAGAACCTTTTTCTCTTTTTCCGGTAACTCTTGAAGGGCCTCAAGGATCACCTTTTTAACAACATCCCGTTCGACAATGTTGTCCGGGTTTAAGGTTTGAGGGGACTCAATGCTCTCAACAATCGAAACTTTATCATTTTCATCACCGGTGTACCAAACATCATTTAAGGAAAGAACAGCGGTTCCACTAATCTTAATCAGAGTATCGTTAAACTCGTCTTCTTTCATTCCCAGCTCGTCAGCGATCTCTTTGTCGGTAACTTGTCGTCCTAGCCTCGCTTCCAAGCTTACAATGGCTTCTTCTACCTCGCGGGATTTTTGACGAACAGAACGAGGAACCCAGTCAATTGCTCGCAATTCATCAAAGATCGCGCCCCTTATACGGGTAACGGCATAGGTTTTGAACTTGACGTGTTTTTCGGGATCAAACTTGTCTATCGCATCAATAAGCCCAAAAACCCCGTACCCGACTAAGTCATCATAGTCGACATTTTGAGGCAAACCCATGGCAACCTTTCCGGCAACATAACGCACCAAGGGCGCGTACTGACGAATAAAAGAATCCCTGAGTTTGGGACTTCGCGTCTTTTTGTATTCCAGCCAGGCCTGGGCCTCGATTTTTTCATCTAAGACGTTGTCTGACATCCTCAATCCTTACTGGCCTTTCTTCAAAACGGTTTGGACGGCCTTGGCCAAAACCGTGGGATCATGGGCAATACCGTCCAAGATAACATCCCCCGTTGGTGTTCGGTCTGGTTCCCCTCGAGCAGATTCTCCTCGATAAGGCTCTTCCCGAGTAGGTTCCACAGAGACCTCAGAAACCTGAGTCCCTTCGGGGCCAAACGACGCCAAAAACGACCCAATCTCGGGCAGTTCTTCACTGTCCGAAGCCGCTTCATGCACAGGCGGGGGTGCCGGAACCCCTCGCACCAAGGGTTCTGCAGCCGATTCTGAAGGCTCGTCGGGCTTGAGTTCCCTGACAAACTCCGAGGAATCGGGTTCAAGCGTAATATCTACCCGTGGGGACTCCGGTTCTTCAGAAGGAGTAACCGTTTGAAATAGCTCAGGTAACAGTGTTCTTAGGACCCACTCCACCCCTAAAGCTACACCGCAGGCCAGGACACCAAAAAAAAGGGCCCGCAGAAACATACTACCTAAGTCCGAACCCCCAAGGCCCGCGCTGATGAAGGAAAGGAGAAAGGCCCCTCCGGCGGCGCCGAATGCGACTTTCCAAGACATGAAAGACCCTCCCCTTCCTAATTAGATTAAAAGACGAAGCCTAGTACCGTCAAGATAAGTCATTCTGATCCTGCTTATCCTTCCTGGCGTCCGAAAAAACGACTTAAAAAGCCCGAAATCCCTCGACCCTCCCGATACTCTACTTTTTCCATGCGGCTAACGATGTTCATTAAACACTGACTGGCCTTGCTCTTGGCGTCCTGAATCAAAAAGGGCCGTTGTTTGAGAACCGACGCCTGAACGTTGGGGTCTTCGTAAACGTAACCCAAATAGTCAACCTTAACATTCAAAAACTGACTGGCAATGTTGATCACACGCTCGGCAACCTTTTTACCATCGACGACCGAATCGACACGGTTGACGATCAATTTTAAACCCATATCCGTGGTGGTAAACTCAGTGGCGATAATTTTAATAATGCCATAGGCATCGGTGATGGCGGTCGGTTCTGGGGTGGTGACAATCAAGGTATCATCGGCGGCGGCGACAAAATCGAGGACGTTCTTGGTGACGCCAGCCGAGGTGTCAATGATCAAAATATCAGCTTCGGACAGAGTCGATAGTTCCTGAATGAACGCCGCCCGTTCCGTATCGTTGAGGTTGGCAATCTTGGTAAAGCCAGAAGCCCCGGCAACAAACGATATGCCATAGTCAGTCGGCGTCAGAATCTCTTTCATAGTTTTTTGCTGGCGGATCATGTGGTAAAGGGTATACTTGGGAATCACCCCCAAAACCACGTTGACGTTGGCAAGCCCTAGATCGGCATCCAAAAGAATGACTTTTTTACCCAAACGAGAGTAAGCCAAGGCCAAATTTACCGAAAGGTTGGTTTTGCCTACACCACCTTTTCCGGAGGTAACGGTTATGACGCGGGTTTTTTTGGCGGAAGGTGTGGGGCCTTCGGGCACGGCGGCACGGGCTTTGACAAGTTCGCGGAGTTTTTCAGCTTGATCGGCCATTTTCGGTCCTTTTCATAAGTTTGAGATTTTCGGGCCGGAAGCCCACCAGACGTTCGAGTAAAAAGGTTTTGGTGGCGCGCTGGATATTCTGAGGTACCGCTTGGCCATCCGTATAAAAAGAAATGGGTTTTTGTCGTTCCCATGAAAGCGAAATCAGGTTTCCTACCACCGAGGTTTCATCGAGCTTAGTTATGACCAGCGACCGATAACCAAAAGACTCAAATTGCTGAAAGATTTCACGGATATCCTTGGTCTTGGTAGTGGCGCTGAAGGCCAAATGAACTTCGCTGGGGCGGCCACAGCCTTCGAGCAAATGACGCATTTCTGCCAGTTTGACAAAGTCCTTGGGACTTTTCCCAATTGTGTCAATCAAAATCATGTCTCGCTGGGCATCAAGCTCGATTCGCTGCCTGAGGGCGTCAAAACTTTCGATACAGGTCACGGGGATTTCCATAATTTCGCCATATGACTCAATTTGTTGCTTGGCGCCAATGCGGTAATTGTCAATGGTGATCATCGAAAGCTTCAACGGCTTTTCACCGCCCACGCCCAAGCCGTAAACGGCGGCCAATTTCGCAATCGTCGTCGTTTTCCCAACTCCCGTGGGGCCGACCAAAATGAAAATCCGCGGCTTGGAGGCAGGAGGATCTTCGTAGAGGGAAAGAGATTGGGCTATCCACTCGACGACCTTGGCCTCTAAGGTATCGTAATTCTCGAGGTCGGCCATGCTACATTCTCGTTTAACGCGATCAAGAAGCATACGAATATACGCCGGGGAGAAATCATTGTCTTCTAGCAGGGCTGTGAGACGTGTCAACGAGGGATGTTCAGGGGCCCTAGCGTCGGGCATTTTATCGGGAAGCTCATCGAGTTGTTTTTTAAGAAGCTTTACTTCTTCGAGCACCGATTTGAGGTGATCCTCTTTTTTTTCTTCGGCAACCTTAGCTTGAGCAACGGCCAATAGTTTTCGTTTTTCCTCTTCTAATTTCGCCTTTTCTTTTTCTTTGTCCTGAGTATTCCAATCATGCTTAAGAAACCCTGAGATTTCGACCCCTTCCCGTTGGAAGAATCCGAGAAAGCCGCCCATTTCCACCGTACGATGTGCGGTAATTTGCGCGGAACCGCCGTACTTGTTCCGGACTTTATCCATGGCTTCTTGAAACGTGGCGCCGCTTTCGGTGAAAAATTGGTGCATCCTGGCTCTACCTCCTTTTTATGAATCTTTCTTTTTATGAAGCGCTTACGAGGCTTTGGCCTGATCAGAGATTTGTACTTCACCCAAGGATTCCACCCGAATTCCCGGGGCAATTTCGGGCACGGAAAGCACTGTCAAATCCGGAATTTCGCGTTGCGTACTATTTTTAACCAAAGCACGGGCGGCTTCGCTGGTGAGCAAAACCGGCAAGTAGCCCATATTCTGTGTATTTCTAAAGGTATTCGTGATCGCGTTGATCCACAAGCGCATGAACTCTGGCTCTAGGGCGGCAACAGCCCCTCCGACGCCCTCGTGCCGGGATTCGATGATTTTTTGTTCAAGCGATGGTTCCAAAGTCAATACATGCAAGACTTTGTCGTCATCGGCGTACTGAAGGCAAATTTGTCGAGCCAAGGCTTGGCGGACCTTTTCAATGAGAAAGCTAACATCTTTTGTAATAGGGCCGTAGTCAGCGACCGTTTCCAAAATCACGACCAGGTTGCGGATTGAGACTTGTTCAGATAAAAGTCCTTGTAGAACCTTTTGCAACTCGCCCAGCCCAAAGAGTTTGAGCACTTCTTCTACAACAGCCGGATAGTCGGCTTTGACTGTATCGACGAGGCTCTGAACTTCTTGGCGACCGAGAATTTCGGGGGCATGGTGTTTAATAACCTCGGTGAGGTGGGTGGCAATGATGGAAGGAGAATCCACCACGGTGTACCCGGCGCGTTCGGCCTTGTCGCGGTCTTCTTCGCTGATCCACAAAGCCGGGAGATGGAACGCCGGGTCAAACGTCTTTTCACCCGGGATTTCTTCTCGTTCGCCGCCCGGGTTAATCGCCAAGAAACTGCCCATCCGGATGGTTCCTTTTCCGACTTCCATCCCTTTGATTTTTAAACTGTAGTCGCTGGGTTCCAACCGCATATTATCGATAATGCGAATTCGGGGAACAACAAGTCCCAGATCCAAGGCGGTTTCTCGCCGAATACGGGTAATCCGTTCCAAAAGTTCGGCACCCTGCTCTTTATCGACCAATGGGATCAGGCCGTACCCGAGTTCCAAACTGAGGGGGTCCAGAGGAGCCACCGTTTCAGGCCCCTTGGGGGACTCGCCGCTTTTGGTTCCTGAAGTGACACGGGCGGCCTCTTCGGCCTGTTCCTGTTTTTGAATTTCGACTCGGGACAAGCGGAACGCCAAGAAAAAGACTAAAGCCGCTAAGGGCAAGAGAATGTACCAGGGAAAGCCGGGAATAAAGCCCAGAATAGTTAAAAAGACCCCAGCAACCCAGTAGACTTTGGCCTGTTGGGTGAACTGTTTTAAAGCGGCCTCACCAACACTAGTGTTTGAGGATCGGGTAACTAAAAGGCCCGTTGCCACCGAAATTAGCAAAGCTGGCAATTGTGTGACCAAACCGTCGCCAATGGTCAGGCTGACGTAGGTCGTTAACGCCTCGTTAAACGCTTCGTGGTGGATGGTCATCCCCACAATCAAACCAGCGATAACATTGACCAAGGTGATCAGCAGTCCGACCTTGACGTTGCCCGAAACAAATTTTGAGGCACCATCCATGGCACCAAAAAAACTAACCTCTGCCTGAAGTTCGTCTTTGCGATGCTGGGCTTCTTCTTCAGTAATCGCCCCACTTGAAAACGAGTTGTCAATGGTCATCTGTTTGGCGGGGAGCCCATCCAAAGTAAAGCGAGCGGCGACTTCGGCCACCCGAGTCGCACCCTTTGTAATAACAATAAACTGCACGGCCAAGAGGATGATGAAGATGATTGACCCAACAACGAGGTTCATCACCGTGATGTTATTCTGGGAGGCTCCTACGACAAAGGTGGCAAAAGCTCGAATAATCCGTCCGTCAAATTTGTGCCCCTCGGTGAGGATAAGCCGGGTGGTCGAAATGTTGAGAGCCAACCCAAAGACCGTTGTCACCAAGAGTAAGGTGGGAAACATCGTGAAATCGAGAACCCTTCGGGTGTAGATCACAACGAGGATAATCAAGACAGCAAATAAAAGGTTGATAGCTAAAAAGGTGTCCAGCAAAAAGGTCGGGAGAGGGATCAAGAGCATCAGCACAACGCCGATGATCCCTGCTGCCATCGCGGCGTCGGAGCGGCCCTTCGAAAAGCTAGTCCGGAACGTCTGTAAAAAATCGCTCATATGACCTCTCCTTGCGTGCGTTCTCGTCCTTGGACGCCTTCTTGAACGCTTCGATCGCCGGCACTCTTAACCCACCACATAACGACTCTTTCCTGACAGGAGGTAAACTTCTTTCAAGATATTCGCGACAACTTCCCAGTATTCTTGAGGAATCTGATCACCCACATCGACAGCCGAGTAAAGGGCGCGGGCCAAAGGCTTGTTTTCCATGATGGGGACGCTGTTTTGCGCCGCAATCTCTTTGATCCTCTGGGCGATCAAGTCTTGCCCTTTGGCCAACACGGTAGGCGCCACCATGGTTTGCGCGTCAAACTGAAGGGCGATAGCGTAGTGGGTCGGGTTGGTAATGATCACGTCAGCTTTCGGAACATTCTGCATCATATTACGGCGCAGAATCTCGCGCATTCGTTCTCGCAGTCGAGAGCGAATCAGAGGATCCCCTTCTTGCTGTTTGTGTTCTTCTTTGATTTCTTCCCGACTCATCTTTAACGATTCGCGGTGTTGCCAACGTTGAAACATATAGTCGGGAATGGCCAAAAGGAGCATAACAACAGCACTTTGTAAAATGATGTTCATGGCCAAACCCCAAAGAAATGAGGTTGCCGTCCCCATGGGCTGACTAATCAAGTTCATCAACTGCGGCCAAACGCCTTGGACGTTGAGCCAGGCAATGGCCCCTAAGGCCACGACTTTTACCACTTGCTTGCCTATGTTAAAAAGGGCTTGAGGCGAAAAAAGCGAGTTCTGAAGCCATTTTCCGAATTTAGGCACCAAACGGCTAAAATCGGGAGTAATCGGCTTGGTAGAAAACAGGAAACCAAACTGAAGCAAATTGGCGATAAGAGCCCCTAAAAAGGCAATTCCTAGGACGGGAAGCACCAATTTTGCCATGTAGAGAAAAAACATCCCCGAGACTTGTCCACCACCATGAATGGGGTCTAGGGCGGTAGCTTGCGAAAAAAACCACGTCATCATGGCGGTGGCATTATCCCAGAAATACCCGGAAAGGAACGCAATCAAGAGCATCGGAAGCAAAAGCACTACGCCGGCGACTATGTCTACCGACCGCGCCACCTTACCTTCTTCGCGAGATTTGCGAATTTTGGTATCGGACGGTTCTTCGGTTCGCCCTTCATCTTCGGCAGCAAACCACTGCAAGGACCACAGGGACTCTTCAGGGAGCGAACTCCAGGGAAAACGCTGAATTTCGAGGGTTAACGTGGTCATGGGGCCCCCGCTACGGGATGGTGGGCAAGACGTAACAGCAAATCACTGAGCTGGGTAAAACCGTTGCTGACAACAGCGGCAAAGGCAGACAGCAAGAACGGCATACCTAGCACCAAGACCGCGAAGCCAACGCCAATAGAAATGGGAAAGCCCATCATCATCAGGTTCATTTGGGGTGCGGCTTTGCCGATCAGACCTAGCGCTGTCGTGGTAAGAAGCAAGACACCATAGACGGGCAAACTCAAAAGAAATGACCGCTCAAACATCACGCCAAGCCCTGTGATTAGCATATTACTGACAAGGTTCTGCTGAGTCAGAAAATCAACAGCTCTAATTGCGTGAAAGCTGGCCCAGACATTTACCAAAAAGATTTTTGAAAAGCCTCCCACCGAAAGAAAAACCATCATGGCGATGAGGTTGGTGAATTGACCAAGAACCGGCAATTCCTGCTGAGCTAAGGGGTCATAGGTTTCACTGGCATTAAAACCCATTTGTTGGGCAAAAAACTGCCCCGTCATTTGAAACACTGAATACACGAGAACCAAAAAGAAACCTTGCAAAATGCCCAGCAAAGCCTCGCCAACCAAAAGACCGACATACGCCAATCCGTTATCCGGTATAGGGTACCCCGATTGAAGCATCCAAGGAAAAACAACAATGGCGGTAAAAAAGGCCAAACCCGCCCGCCCTGCACCAGGAATCGCATCGCTTGAAAACAACGGAGCTACCGAAAGCATAGCAAACACCCGGACGAGAATGAGAAAGAACAAATTCGCATGGGTAAAGATGGACGCGAGGAACACCTTGCCCTACTTAACCATCTGGGGAATCAAATTAAAAATGTGAACAGTATACTGTTGAATCGTCTGAAACATCCACGGACCAAACAGAATCAGGGCCGCGAAAATCGCGACAATCTTGGGGACAAAGGACAACGTTTGATCTTGAATCTGTGTGGTCGCCTGTAAGATAGAAACAATGAGTCCAACGACCGTGCCCACGATGAGGACAGGGGCGACAAGCAACAAAGTTTGAATCAACCCACCATTAAAAAGCGCCGTAATCTCCCCAATATCCATGGTTATCGCTCCTTACATATTAAAACTTTTGACGAGCCCCGTCGTCAGGAGAGTCCACCCGTCCACCATCACAAAAAGAATCAACTTAAAGGGAGCACTGATGAGCACGGGAGGGAGCATGATCATACCCATGGCCATAAGCACCGAAGCTACCACCATATCGATGATCAAAAAAGGAATATAAATCAGGATGCCTATCTTAAAGGCTACCGTCATTTCGTGAAGAATAAACGCCGGCACCAGCACATAGGTAGGCACCTGGCTCATATTTTCGGGCTTCGGTAAATTCGAAAGGCGCATAAACAGCTTGATGTCGGTGAAATTGTTGGTCCCCATTTGTCGAAACATAAAATACCGCAACGGAGATTCCGCCTTCTGGAGAAACTCGGTGGTATTGATCGTTCCTTTGGTATAGGGCATATACGCGTCGTTATAGATTTGCTGAAACACAGGAAATTGAATAAACAGCGTCAAAAATAGCGCAATACCGAGCATTACCTGATTGGGGGGCACCTGTTGCAACCCCAAAGCCCTTTTCACAAAGTCAAGGACGATGGAAATTCGCAAAAACCCCGTCATGAGGATGAGCAATGAAGGCGCTAGGGATAACGCTGTAAGAAGTACAAGGAGCTGTACCGATAGGGCCGTTTCTTTCGAACCGTGCGCTGGCCTGAGATTAATATCGACAAAAGGCAGTCCAAGACCTGTAGAAGTCTGAACCACACGTTGCTGAGCGTAAACCGTCCCCACGGGCACGCCCCCTAGAACCATGACTAGGCCTAGGATTCCCCAAAACTTTCTTTTCATTCCCCCCCCAGGTTTTGAAAAGAAGAAAACTTTTCCAGTTAAGGTTTTACACTATCACCGCAAATTTTTCAACCTTTCTCGTTGCTTTTTCAAAAAATCTGAGCTTTCTTCCACCGGTGCGTTCACTGACGCCGATTCCGGAGGTTTTTTTCCTAACATATTGGCCAAAAGAGAACTAAAAACCGCCTTTGCGGCCGATTGGCGACTTGAGGCCAAGCGAATGGCATCCAAGGTCTCGGGATCGGTAATTGGCATGATGAGAGAAACCCCACCGTCTCCACTTCCTAAAAGCAGAACCTGAGTTCCCAACTCAACCAAGTACAAGGTTTTACTTCCTGACAATACGTGCGTATGCAGAACTTTAATGGGATCGTCGGGACTGTTGCCCCGGCTAGAAACCTTTTTTAAGAACCAAAGGAACCCTACCACAAGTCCAATAACTAAGGCCAGAACCACGACCATCCGAACAAAATCCCAAATCGTTAATTCCGCTGGGGCCGGTGCCGCCGTTGAGGTAGAACTTTCTGGAATCTTGACGTCCTTTTCATTCACTAGCCCCGTTGCCGGGTTAACCGGCGCCGCGCCCGTAGCGGTTGTAGCTGTCGTTGTGCTAGCAGGTTTGACCGACGGATGTGCGTCTTTCGGTGCCTGAGCTGACAACGACCCTGCAGACAAAATCGTCATAAGAAAAAGAATCGTTTTCATTCGTTATTTCCTTCCCGCCACTCACGGGCTAAGGCATTCGCTTGGGCCCATTCACGCTTGGCCTGTTCTCGCTTACCCATGGCCCAAAGGGCTCGGGCGTGGGCTTTTAGTACGGCGGGAGTTCTGTGCAACGCCAACGAATGCTTTAAGGCCCAGACAGCGGCTGGATAGCGATGAAGCTGTTCTAGATATTCGCCGTAGGCAGTCCAAACAGCACTTTGACGTGGATAGCGATGAACAGCCTGCCTGTAAAACCGAAGTGCTTGATTGACCTGATGAACCCTGGCGGCCTCTCGGGCCCGTAACAACGGGTAGCGGTACCCATCCTTATCGAGCGACGTTATGATCGTTACTTGCTGAGTAACTTCAGGCGTTTGCTCGGCGGTCTGGGGTTGTGGAATAACCCCCGAAAGAAGACTACGGACATCGGCGTCAGCAGAAACATCCACAACCTGCGAGGCCGCGACGGTTCCATTCCTGACATCAAGGAGACGAGCATCGAGCTCAACCATCCGAGGAAAAACGGTAAAATTTCCCGTAAGAATAAAGCGCGCGGGCAAAAACGCCCCAAGATTCTTGAGTTTATCGGTGGTCAGTACCCCCTCACTGCTGTACTGACGCTCCTTGAGCACTTTGTCGAGTTCAGCACGTTCAACGACCTGGAGAGTCGGGGCCTGGGATTTTAAATCGGCCAAGATCGTATCGGCCGTATAATTGCCAAAGGTTTTAGTTTTTTGAGCTTGACTGTCGTTCACGTTGACAAAGCTGGACACACTAACGGGGTCGGCCGTCTGCTTGAGCGCAGTCACCGCTGTTTGGGAAATTTCACTCAAGGCTTGTCCCAACGAGACAGGATTTGAGGCTGGGGTAGATGCACAACCAACAATTGTGAGCAATCCTATTCCCCAAGCGATCCCCTTAAAGGCCTTCATTTAGGCCTCCATGGCCTTATCAGGGTTCGAGACAATTTCTGTTACGCGAACACCAAAGTTTTCGTCAATAACCACAACCTCGCCCTTGGCTATCAGCTTGTGGTTGACCAAGATATCTACAGGCTCACCAGCTAGCTTATCGAGGGCGATGATCGTCCCCTCACCCATCGACAAGATTTCCTTGATTTGCTTTTTAGCACGGCCTAGCTCAACCGTCACCTCCATGGTGACATCCATCAAGAGGCCGATATTGCCTTGTTCGGCGTGTCCTGCCCCGGGGATCAAAGACGGATACTGAACACCTTGAACAGAGGGATACATTCCCGGTGGGTACCCCATCGGCATCCCATACCCCGGGGGATAAACCGCACCCGGCGGCACCATCCCTGGCATAGTTTGACCTGGCATCATCTGCCCCTGCATCATCTGCCCTGGCATGCCCGGCATCGAAGAGGGCATACCTCCCGGGGGAACCGCAAACTGAGCCATGCCAGGCATTTGTGCCTGTCCAGGAGAATTAGCAAACGCCATTTCGGGAGCGGCTTCTTGTTTAGGCATCTCCTTAGATCCCAAAAAGGGTTTTAAAAAGTTATAATCAAAGGTTTCAATAATCTTAAACGTCTCAGCGTCGACAGAAGCCGTCCAAGTGACCGCGACAAGGTTGTCGGCCGAAGTTTGTGTCATGGCCTTAACAATTCTTTGTCCTTGAACCGGCCCCGGGGACACCTCCACCGAGGACTTACGACTAAGCGTAGTGACTAACGATCCCGAAAACATCGACGCCATTTCTTCAAGCGCATTTATCGCGTTGGCATTCAGCTCGACTCCAACCTGACCTATGATATCACCGGCCAAATTTTGGGCGTCATCCGGATTTAAAAAAAAGGCGTGATCGGAAGCCATCTTGCCCGTAAAATCCGCACGGAATTCGATCACTTCCTGGTCGAGGTTGTCTAAAAGCCCATCACGATCGACAAGTTCGAAAGACGGTGGATTCACGGAGACTTTCCTTCCGGTGACCAGGCCCCCTAAGGCGGCAGAAATCCCCGGTAGGACTTCTTTCATCAAAGCCTTGAGGGCCGTCTCGTCCGAGGCACTGAGGGACTTTTTTGTAGCTTTCCCAGACGAACTACCCAAGAGCAAAGCATCAATCTCATCCTGTGAAAGCGTTAGATCGCTCATTATTCGTCTCCTTCCTCAACCAGTTCCTCAAAATCCATTTGTTGAATTTCTTCCAAGACCTTGGTGACTTGCACAGCAACACGGTTTCCTAATAACCCAGGCCGGCAATTGAATTTTTTACGGTTTCCTATAGATAAAATCAGAGGATCTTCGATATTTGTTCCCGATAGGCGAACAATATCGCCTACCTTAAGCGACACCACTTCTCGCATCGGTAAAGAGATTTTTCCCACTTCGGCTACGAGATTAACATTGATCCCCGCTAAACGGTCGCGAATGGTGTTGAGGTTTTCAGCCGTTCCGCCGCGCCGAACCGACGAATACCAGTACTGAGCCGAGAGCTTAGAAATAATTGGTTCGATGGTAAGGTAAGGAATACAAAAGTTCATCATGCCTTCGACGTCGCCTAGCTTTGTTTCTAGGGTGACCAAGACCACCATTTCGGTGGGAGGCACGATCTGGGCAAACTGGGGGTTAACTTCGATTTGGCCTAAGCGAGGCCTCAGGTCAATGACCTGGCTCCAGGCTTCGCGCATATTCCCCAAAATCCGTACAATAATTCCTTCCATAACTGATTGTTCAATTTCTGTAAGGTCTCTGGTAACTTTAACGCCTTCGCCAGGGCCACCAAACAATCGGTCTATGATACTAAAGGTGACAGCCGGATCAATTTCAAGAATAGCCGAACCTTTCAAAGGGTCCATGTTAATTACTGCCAAGGTTGTTGGGTTGGGGATCGAACGGATAAACTCTTCATAAGTAAGCTGATCGACGCTGGCCACATGGACCTGGATCAAGGTTCGCAAGTTGGCTGACAAGGAGGTCGTAGTCAAGCGAGCAAACGACTCGTGCATGGAGCTGACGGTCCGAATCTGTTCCTTTGAAAACTTATCAGGACGTTTGAAGTCGTAGATCTTGATCTTTTTCTGCTCGGAATTCACCTTAGCGGCAATATCTTCTCCATCGGCATTGCCTGTGGAGATAGCCGAGAGCAGTTGGTCAATCTCGTCCTGGGACAGTTGTTCCGTCATTCAAGGACTCCCTTAAATGTTATCCGCGATGATAAAGGTAATAAAGACGACGTCTCTAATCTGACCGTCCTTAAGTATATCATTGATTTTCATGCGGATTTCTTCTTTAAATTCATCTTCTCGTTCGCGCATTTCTTTTGCTGTGTGAGTTCCGATCATACGACGAATGAGGTCTTGGATTTGGGGAATTCTTGCGGTTAATTCTGTAAACAAACGCACATCAATTTTGGCGTTATACCCTAACTCAACTTTTAAGATAACAGAACGAGGAGGATCGTCGGCAGTCGTCGCACGAATATCCGGAATCGCCGAAAACCAATCATAGACATCCGGCTTCTGATTATAAACCGGCGAAACCTCTACTGTCTGTTGTTGGGGTTTATCGCCATTCAAAATGCTAAAGACAATCACCGAAACCGTTGCCGAAAGCAAAATAGCACCCAGAGCTCCCGCAACAATTTTTAAAAGAAGGATAACAAATTCCGGAAGAGGTCCGCCTTTTGCTCGCCCACCGTCGTCTCCGGAGTCCGGTGCCCCAGCGTCAAGAGAGTCTTGTTCTTCTTTCGCCA
>JAJXVP010000204.1:0-3904 GCA_021782055.1 bacterium
TTCCCGACAAATGCACTTTATAGATAAAACTATTGTTTAGATCGTCTTTGCCCAGCGAGACGGCCGACCGCATCAATTCGATTTGGTAGAACATTTCGACCTCGTTGAGTCATTTTACATGGAAGCTGAAGTTTTGCCAAATGCCTTTTTCAGGATTCATGCTTGCCAAAGGGTGGGATTCAGCGTATATTGGGCTTAGTTTTTGTGAAAAGTAGCACAACAAATGAAGGGAAAGCTTAATAAAGAACTGGTCATACGGTTATTAAAATACCGTCGAATCCTAACGCAACTCAAAAGCCTTGGCTTTGAAAAGGTGTTTTCGAACAACCTTGGTGATGCCATTGGTGTAGCCCCCGCCCTTGTCCGCAAGGATTTTTCGCTGTTGGTCTTGGGCGGAAACAAACGGGGCGGCTACCGCATCGACTATCTTTCGGAACAGCTGAATAAAATTCTCGGAAAAACCCGCGAACAACGCATCATCATTGTTGGCATGGGCAAGATTGGCTCCGCCGTTGCCCAGTATAAGGGCTTTCACCAAGGGGACTTTGAAGTTGCCGCTGGCTTTGACATCGCTCCCGAGAATGTTTTGCCCACCGTAGGGATTCCCATTTACCCCACGAATGAACTTCAAAGCTTTGTTGAGCGCGAGCATATTGAGGTCGCGATTTTGTCTGTTCCCGAGGATGTTGCCACCGAATGCCACAAAATCCTCAAGGACGCCGGGATTCGCGGAATTTTGAATTTTACGCCTATTGAATTGAAAACCACCCAAAACTGTATTATCCATAATATCAACATCGGGGTAGAAATCGAAAACTTGTTTTTTCAAGTTGTTAAAAACACCTTACCCCAAGATGTCGAGGCGTCTTTAGCCAGCATCATTGACGAAGACTTCGTCGAGATTGACGCTGAAGAAACGCCGTAGGAGGTCCTATGGATTCTGATCAGACGCTAAAAATTCTCAAGATGGTTCAAGAGGGGTTTCTAAGCCCCGAACAGGGTCAGAGGCTCATTCAAGAGCTTGCTCAAGCAGACCAAAAGGCCCAGGAGCCACCAAAAACCGACCCTGTTCCCGACGTCTTTCAGGTTTTTAACGAGGTGGGTAAAACTGTCAGTGAGGGGTTTGGCCGCCTTTTTCAACAGGCTGAACAGACGTTTCGCAACCCGGTGCCGCAAAACATCGTCATCAAAGTCAAAGATAGCCTTGGGAATGAGCGCAACCGCGTGACCATCCCGTACCAGGTGTTTCAAACCCTCAAGCCGCTTTTTTCGCTTCGTGGCCCTACTGTTCCCGGCCTACCGATGATCGATTTCAGCACCCTGTTTACCCTGCTCGACTCGGGCCAAACCGGAAAGATCTTTGACTACCACCGCCCTGACACGGACGAAACCTTTGAGGTATGGCTAGAGTAAACGTCACTTACGACTCGAGTAAGGGTTAATTCAGGGGTTTCACCATAAACCGGTGGGTAGGGGAAAAGCCGAGCTTTTGGTAGAACCCCTCGGCTTCGACGTTTCGTTCCCAATAGCTGAGTTCTATCTGCTGGGCACCACGTTGGCGTGCAAACTCTTCGATGTAGGTCATCACCTTGCTACCTAACCCTTGCCGTTGGTAAGCACCGATAAAGCTTAGCTGATCAAGGTGAACAACGCGAAAACCTCGGCGGAAAGGGTTATCCGCATAGTTTCGCTCGCAAAATAGAGCATACCCAACCGGTTCCTTGGCGTAGGTCACCAAAAGAGCATGCCAAGCCTTCTGTTTGAGCAACTTTTTAAAAAACCTTTCGACAGCCTCGTAAGAATACACTTTAAACAATTCGGGGTAACGTTGACGGTGCAGAGTCTGCACCGTCTCGTTGAGCCTGGCGATAAGCTTAAAATCGGTCGTTGGCTTCACAACGACCGCATCGAACGATAGCACAGTGTTCCGTCCCGGCTCCGGTGGCGACCAGTCTAAAAGGTGATACGGGTCGAGGTGTGGTTTCGCGGGCCATGGTAGGAGGTTAAGTTTTTGGCATCCATCCCGCCGTGCGCAAAGATCACCGACACCGGTTGCCCGGGCACCAGAACGATGTCTTTGGGGTTACCCGTATTCAGCGGCATGGTCCATTCTAGCTTTGTAACCCCGTTTACCAGCGAACCGGAAACATCAGTGAGGTCGTTTTTACCCCCAAACTGATTTTCAGGCGCGTGATAGTGGCCCTCTCCGACATCATCTTGAACCACGGCCTTTCCATGATTCACATAGCCAATGATGATATGGGCACCGTTCATAAGCGGTTGTTTTCCAAACCCTACCCCCACCCAGCCCGTTGTCTTGTATGCCACGGACATATGAACGTTGGGGCCCTGAACTTGCCACGTAAGCGTAAACCCGTCGACGGTAACCTGTTTTGTGTCGTTGGCGACAACGGCGGCTTTCGTAATCGGTGTCGCGGCCACGGAGGCGGGCTTGGAGCCATACACAAGGTTGCCACCCATGAGACCAATAAACGCCACCGTAAGCCCCGCCGCCAGGTACAGAACCAAGTGGATTTTTGATCCTTTGTCAATTTTTTTAAACAGCACAACGTTCGTAACAAGAATGATTAGTAGAACACCCGCACCAATGGATTTATACATAATTTCGGGGATATTGGCCCCCCCGTAAAAATGCAACCAATCAAGAACCCCCATCGTTACGGTGGGGAACCAAGCAATCAGAGCAAAAACATTCAATTGACGCGCTGTACTGTAGAGAGCAGGCTTCTTAAAGATCCACGCGATCAAATAGAATAAGAGAGCCGCAATAACAGGGCCAATCACCATATGAACAAGAACAGGATGAAGGGGATGCTCAAACCCGAAGAGTTTGAGGAATGAATACAGGGCGTTAGCCATGCCAGGCCTCCTTAACAATTTGAAATTGTAGTATCAAAAGGACGAAATACAAGGGAAGATACAAAAGTGAGGTCCTAAACAGAGTTTTGGCCGCCCTTTTGGTCCCCGTAAGCACCGCTCTTACCCCCACTGCTAAAAAAACCAACGTCAGCACCAGCCCCATGGCGAACAAGGGTCCCAGGGGGAACAGCCACCCCGTAAGGACCAAAAGACCAAGCGTGGCCCCTACAATTTGAAGGTTGGTCCATACCCCCGACGAATCGACCACGGGCGCGACTTTAACCCCTCCCCGCCCATAGTCGTCCTTATAAATGAGTTCAATGGCGAGAAAATGGGGGAACTGCCAAAGGACAAGCAGGCCAAACATCAGCCAAGCAGGTCCTGTTAACACCCCCGTCGCGGCAAGGGCTCCCGCTAAGGGGGGTGTTGCTCCCGGCAGGGCCCCTAACGCGGTATGAAAAACGGTTTTATACTTGAGCGGGGTATAAACAACCAGATACCCCACGGCAGTGAGCAAAGCCACTACCCCCATGGTGAGGTTAATCGCTACAGTACTGACAACAACCCCTAACCCCGTCATAAAGAGGCCCCAAACCAAGGCTGGAGTGGCAGGAAAGCGACCCGCCGCCAAAGGACGTTCCCGGGTCCGTGCCATATCGCGGTCACTAAAGCGTTCTATCCAATGATTTAACGTAAAAATGCCCACCGACAAAATACCGACAGCAATGAGCAGCTTGGCCAAACCCCACCAACCTGTCCCCTGGGGACCAAAGCCTCCCAGAGCTAAGAAGGTGGCCGCCGCGATGATTTCGAGCAGTAGGGTGATACGGGGCTTCGCCATCTCAAACAGCGCCCCCCAGTAAGAAAAATTGTTCACTGTTGTCGTTGTTACCATCGTTGTTACCATTCCCCTGCGAAAGCGGCTTTTAGGGCGTCCCTTGACTCGGCTGTAAACCAGCGTTCCCTTGTCATGGCCAAAAAAAGCCGCCCCCTCAGCCGGCCTGTCTTTGACGGCTTTAGCCGC
>JAJXVP010000204.1:4004-5239 GCA_021782055.1 bacterium
GCCTAGCTGACAGAGGTCGAAGGCGAATTTCTCACCCCGTTCCTGGTTGCGCCCCGTAACAATGAGCCTTGCCCCGGCCTGCGCGAGACCTCTAGCAATACCCTCACCAATGCCGCCCGTTCCTCCCGTGAGTAAGATATGCAGGGGCGGCACTAAGACCTCTGAGAGGTCAAAGCAGAATTGCAAAACGATAGGAGGATGACCATTGAGCAAAGCTAGTAAGGCTGATTCGAATAGTCAAGACTCTGCAGGACGGCAAGCCGCTTCGTTTGTGCTTACATCTCGACAAGTTTGTGCTTATATCTCGTCGAGTTTGTGCTTATATCTCGACAAGTTTTAATCACAAATCGATGAGCAAATAGACGTTAAGTCATCGTGTTTGAGTTGGCTATTGGCCTGCTTCAAGGGTGGAACGGACTTCGTCCCAAAAGACTTCGGCGGGCAACTTACCGTCCAAGAAAACCTTGATAAGCCGGCGGATCCTCTCGGGGAACTTATTCCAATACACCTGGGGCCAATCGGGCATATCGTCGTTCATCGCTACCTGACGAACCGCGGTCATAGCCCCTGTGGAGTACGCCACAAAGTCACGAATCATCGACGATAGGGCGTCAGCCGGTAAAGAGGAGGGCTTTGGTCGAGGGGGCTTTCCCATCGTCGTGGGCATCCATTCCTCCATAAGCTGAGTTAAATGCTCGGCGGGAATATCGGGAACTTTTTGTCGGATGAGGCTTTCGACCAAGTTTTTTACCATGCCGTCCAGCTCTTCTTTGGTCCCGCCAATTTGCGACTGAATCGCCTTGGCCATTTGGCCGGCCTGAGCGCGTGGGTCCAGCCCGCCGCCGACCCTATTGAGGTCACCGGCGCGCCTTTCCATTGCAGCTTTTAAAACTTCGAGGTCCCTAAAGTCAGCCCTGTTGAGGATGGCATCAAGGACCCCTTCCAACTCGCTTCGCGTCATGCCAGGTAGGGGCTCAGAGACTTCCAGTCAGAAGCATTAACGATTCGGGTCAGTTCGTGTCCTTCAGCATCCAGAAGAATCAGGGTAGGAGTTGAGGTTACCTCATCGACTTCGGCCGAACGATACCCCTCTGCACTATCGACATCGTACGAAACCGAAGGAAGGTCGAGTGTGGTCGCTTTGGCCTTCATCGAAGGACAGTTGGGACACAGAGCTCGCCAATACAGACGATACGAGGCAGCGACGCCCTTTGCTACAGAGCCCGCCACAGAAC
>JAJXVP010000205.1 GCA_021782055.1 bacterium
ATAACATTATGCCCAAGATGACGGGGTGGGAACTCACCAAGCTCTTAAAGAAGAGTAAGGCCTATGAGCATTTTCACGATATTCCGATCATCATGTTTTCGGCCATGGATGCGGTAAAAGATAAAATCGAGGGCTTTGAGCTAGGCATTGAAGACTACATAACAAAACCCTTTAATTTTTCTGAAGTTTTAGCTCGCATTCGAGCGGTACTTCGCAACAAAGAGCTCTCGGCTCAGCTAATCTACCGCGAACGTCGTTTGGCCTTAATCGAAAGCCTTAATAAATCTCTGGTGTATTTTACCGATCATTTAAAGGGACCCATGGATGAGGTTCTGTCGGCCGCGAGGGGGCTCAATACCCAAGATGCCGACCAGGTGGTGAGGTTTCGCCAGCTTGTCACCAAAGAAGCCGAAGAAGTCTTGGCCGCGTTGGCCGGTCTTCGAGACGAAATTCAAGAATTGCGAACCGAAGGCGATAAGCTCAAATCGTCTGAAGTGAGCGTCGAAGATTTGGAAGAAAAATTCCAAAAAAACTTTAACGGAGTGTCTTAACTAGGAAGATCCGGTAGGAGGGGCGAGTGAACAGCGCAGATAAGCAAAAGATTCTGAATCTCTTTGCGGAAGGCCGTCGGCAGTACCATCTACGTGACTTTGTCAAAGCCAAAGATTGCTTTGCGTCGGCCTTGGCGATTGACCGTGAAGACGGGCCTTCTAAGGTCTACTACTTTCGCTGTCAACATTATCTGCAGAATCCCCCAGCCCCTGATTGGGATGGAGTCTTTGCTGTAGCCCCACAAAAGAAAAAACGATGAAAAAAACAACATACATTCCTGATGAAGCGGGAACTACCTTAGGTAGTCAGACTGTCTTTAATGGCACTATCCGCTTTGACGATTCTTTGCGAATTCTAGGTCACTGTGAGGGCCACATCGAGTCCAAGGGCTCTTTAGCGGTCGAAAAAGGCGCTGAAGTGGTGGCGTCGATAAAAGTTGGTTCTCTGGTAGTAGGCGGGACAATTAAAGGCGACATTGAAGCCGTTCGCCAAGTCGAACTTTTGCCTTCGGGAAAAGTTTACGGCAATATTCGTACGTCCCAATTGAAAATGGCCGATGGAGTGGTTTTTGAAGGCAAAGTCGAGATGCTCAAAAACGCTGACGGCGTCGATGTCTTTTCTGCTAACCCCACTCAGCTCAAGCAGTCCCTCGAAGTCCTTTGAGCGTTAGTCCCCGGGCCTTGCTACGCTTTCTTGAAAACTCCCGATTAACCCTGGTTCTGGCAGAATCCTGCACTGGGGGTTTGGTATCGGCTCAGTTGACCGCCCAACCGGGAGCCTCTCGGGTGCTGTGGGGAAGTTGGGTAACCTATACCAATGACGCCAAGCATCGGTGTTTAGAAGTTCCTCAGGCGACTTTGGAACGCTACGGTGCCGTCAGCCGTGAAGTTGCCTTGGCCATGGCCGAAGGTGCCCTAAGGCTTTCGGGGGCGTCGTTGGCCCTAGCCATCACTGGCGTTGCTGGTCCTGGTCCCTCCGAAGGCCTACCGGCCGGAACCGTTTGGTTGGGTGTTGCGGGCCCTTGGCCCTCGGCGGCGGTGCGTCTGCAGATAAAAGGCCAGCGGGAACAAATTCAACGGCGGTCCGCCGAGGCAGGCCGTCGGCTTTTGATACATTGGTGGCAGCAGGAGGGACGGCTTGACAGCGTCGGCCTTGACAGGGATAATTAACCAAAATCTGCTTTCTGTTCTTATTTCCTTTTTTAAGGAAATTTCCAAAACCTTTTTTTATGTCTTATCAAACCACCTATCGTGATGAAATTTTTTAACACCTTTCTGGAGAATCCATGAGTTTAGACGAAGCTGAGTCTTTTGAGCTTTCAAGTACCGAGACAACCCCTTCTGTTGAGTCGCCGTCCATTGACTCGGCCTCTGACCTAGAAGCCGGTCAGTCTCCGGTCCGCATTGTGAAACGTCCCCGCCGTCGTCCCGCCGAAGTCGAAGAAAAAGCCCCCGAGGAGCAAGCGGGTGATAGTACGTCGACCTTCTCGGCCGAGGCTACGACTTCCGAAGTCAATTCTACCGCTGAACCTGCCGAAACTACTGAAGCTGTAGAACCAGAACCTCCGCGTCCTTCGCGTAACTTTAGGGATAAAAACCGTCGGGGAGGCAGGGACTTCCGAGATCGCGACCAAGGTCGCAACGATCGTCCGGAACGCGGTGACCGAAGCCTACGCGACCGGGGACGTGACGATCGTTATGCCGCTGTTCAGTTTGATGAAACCAATAAGCTGGTAATCAATGACCTGACGGCGATGAATATGCAAGATTTGCGCAATAAGGCCGCGAGTTACGGGACCTTCTCGATGGAAGAGCTCAACGTGATGAAAAAGCAGGATATTATTTTTCAAATCTTGCGGGCGCATTCTGATCAGCGGGGAGTAATCTTCACCTATGGAGCCTTAGAGATCCTCTCGGACGGCTATGGCTTTTTGCGTTCCCCGCAAAACTCTTACCTCGCGGGTACCGATGACGTGTACATCAGCCCCAGTCAAATCCGACTGTTTAACCTCAAGACTGGCGACACCGTCTATGGTCAGATTCGTCCCCCCAAAGAAGGGGAACGCTTCTTTGCCATGCTGAAAGTTGAAACCGTCAACTACGATGACCCCTCGGTGGCGCAGACGCGCATCAGCTTTGATAACCTGACGCCGTTGTATCCGGACACCCGTTTGAATATGGAAACCACGGTAGGAGAAATTTCAACCCGGTTAATTAACCTCTTTTGTCCTATCGGCAAGGGGAGCCGCGGTCTGATTGTTTCGCCCCCCCGAACCGGAAAAACCATCCTGATGCAACGAATTGCCAATGCGATCACCGAGAATCATCCCGAAGTCCATATGATCGTTCTTTTGATTGACGAACGGCCCGAAGAGGTAACGGATATGCAACGTACTGTTCAGGGTGAAGTGATTGCCTCGACCTTTGACGAGCAGGCGGCCCGTCACGTTCAAGTGGCCGAAATGGTCATGGAAAAGGCCAGGCGTTTGGTAGAACATAAAAAGGATGTGGTCATTCTGCTTGACTCGATTACTCGCCTCGCCCGTGCTTACAACCAAACGGTACCTACTAGCGGTAAGATTCTCTCGGGCGGTGTCGATTCGAATGCCCTTCACAAGCCCAAACGCTTTTTTGGAGCGGCCCGAAATATTGAGGGCGGTGGCAGCTTAACCATTGTGGCGACGGCTCTGGTCGATACGGGTAGCCGTATGGATGAAGTCATCTTTGAAGAGTTTAAAGGCACCGGAAACATGGAAATTCACCTCGACCGCCGCCTTTCGGATCGCCGGTTGTTCCCTGCCATCAACATCAAGAAATCCGGTACGCGTAAAGAAGAACTTTTGTTGACTGAAGAAGAACAAAATAAACTCTGGGTGCTTCGTAAGGTCTTGGGGCCCATGGATGATCTTGAGATCAGCGAGCTATTGATCGACAAAATGCGTAAAACTAAGACTAACGACGCCTTCTTAAAATCGATGAATACGATGTAGGCATGAAGAGCCTCCCCAAGAGGAGGAGGCTGAACAGGCCTACCAACCAATCGCCGAACCGAACATAGAACGTCTCGCCGGTGCGTTCGGTGACCGGTACTTTAACGACCAGAACGCCAGGGCGAAACAGAGGAAGGGGCCCTTTAACCGTGCGGCCCCAAGGGTCAATCATCTCGGTGACACCGCTGTTGGTGGATCTCACCAGGTAGACTCGGTCCTCGACGGTTCGAAAGCGGGCAGCCACTTCATGTTGGACTTCACTTGAGGCCATTTTTGACCAAGAATCATCCGTAAGGTTCACTAAAACCTGGGCTCCCTTTTGTACCATTAGTCGGGTCAACCAGGGAAAGGCATCTTCAAAACAGATTGGTGTGCTAAAGGCGAGCTCTGTGGCTTTGGCTTGGTGGCCGACCCGAGGCAGGGGCAGATGAAAAACCGTCAGTTTACGCCCTAACGACCAGCTGCCTTCTAGCCCGATCACAGATTTAAAGAAATCACGGACTAACGGGACGTTCCAAAAGGGGATGTGTTCGGCAAAGGGAACCTGCTGAATTTTTCCGTAGTAATCGACAATCCTGGCGGCGGGGTTCATAAGAACCGTAGCATTTACCCAACCGGGATCTTCGGCGTCGGGGCTCTGAGCGTAGGGGTTGCCAAACAACCAGTACGCATCATGAGACCGGATCACACTCATCAGGGTGTGCCCCGCCGGGTGGTACTCATAAAAAGGCCTACTGAACTGAAGGGGACCGCGAATCGAAGTTTCGCTCCAGACAACCAGGTTAATAGGGCCCTGATGTAAGCCTTCGAGGCTGAGTTTTACCGCTTCTCGCAACGAATCTCGGTCTGCAGACGAAGGCCAGGGGCCGTTCGAAGCCCAAGGATCACTGCTTTGTTGAACTAAGGCTAACCGGGCATACGCGATCGGCGTGGGCGCAGGAGTCGTGAGTTTGACGACACCGTAGAGGGCAGTTACGACGGTAAGGCTGGCCAGCACCCAACCGGGGGTAAGTTCAGGCTTCTCATGGCGGCCCAGGCTATCGGCCAAATCGCTTAGCCAAACGTTGAGGGCAATCACTAAAAAGGACAGGAAGGCCAAGCCCGTTAGGTCCGTGATTTGAATCAGCCACAGCCAGCCGTGAAAAGGGTAGGGGGCTAGACCCCAAGGAAACCCCAAGAAACCATTGGAGCGTAGGTATTCGTAAACAGCCCAAGTTGCTCCCACCGCAAAGGGTCGCCAAACTGTTTTTTCTTGAAGAAAACGTCGCAGAAAGGGGCCAAGGAGGGCACCAAAACCCGCTTCGGCAACAGCCGGTCCCATGAGGGTCCAAAAAGCGTAATCTTTGAAAAAGGCTAGCCAGTAGCATTGAATCAGGGTCGCCACGAAGATAAAAAGCGCAGTCAAAAACGAGGCCTCGCGGTTCCGCTTGGTTTGTTTAAGTGCCCAAAACAGGGGAACCCAGGCCACCAAAGCGACCAAAGGGCTACCCGAAAGTTGAAGCTCGTTGGGCATGGCCAGCGAGACAGAAACGGCGGAGGCAAGTACGGCCCAGATCCATGAAGGAGACATATTCCGCATTATAGCAAAAAGTCATTGAAGATACCACGTTTTCGACGTAAACTAGGAAAAAGGAAAAATGGTTGGATCCTAAACTCCTCAGTTGCCGCGAT
>JAJXVP010000206.1 GCA_021782055.1 bacterium
GGGAAAATGCCCCAAATCGTGAAACAAAGCCGCACATAAAAAAGCTTGAACACCCTCCAAAGTCAGGTGTCCCGGATAGGCCGGGGAACGGACCAAGGTTTGAATGATGCGCTTCGCCAGGTGAAACACTCCAAGGCTATGATTGGCGCGGGTATGCGTCGCTCCCGGATAGACCTGGACAGCCAAGCCCAGTTGCCTTAAACGTCCCAAGCGTACAAAGGGGGAGAGGTGAAGTGTCCTTTCAAGGGCAGGAGTTAAATAAATATGTTTCCACAGGGGGTCCCGTACGGGACGAATAAAATCATTTTCAAGGTGATGAAGGATAGATTGAGTCTCGTTCACACAAAGATATTAGGAGCTTCTGGACGCACTGTCCAGACATAAGCTAGGCTGATATCTGTGAGAACTCTGGTCTTTTTTGCCTTACTGTTCAGTCTCTTGGTTGCGTGCATGCCTCAAAAGGCAAAAACTTCCCCCGGCGTGGGGAAAGCAACACCTGCTGTATCTCCTTCTGGCAAAGTTCTACCACCTCCTACGAGCAAGCCGCCTCAACCGCAAGCTCCACCTGTGAAGTCCTCGGTTTCAGCTTTTGATAAACTTCTCAGTGGAAAAGAATTTCTTTTAGAAGTGCGAAATCCCGACATCATTCCCCCAGAACAAGATGAAGTTCTGGGACCACTAGCAGATCTTTCAGACCCAGCCGCTAGGACCGCCGAACATTTTCTAGCGGCTCTAGTTCAGGGAAAAGTCCTTCAAGAAAGTCTGGATCCTTCCTGGGCTTCTTACCTCACAACTGTGCTCGAAGCTGAACTCAAGCAAGCCGGGAAGTTGACCAACTTTCGCTTAGGAGCTTGGGAGCCTTCGTTAGGTTCAGAAGAAAAGAGGGCTCCTTTTTGGCTTGAGGGAAAAGGGCGGGCCTTTGGAACCATTTATGTCCTACATACTGAGCAAGGGTGGAAAGTATCAGATGTTCAGGGGGACTTACGAAAAGCCAGTGAGCCGTATAAAAAACCAGAGTTTAGTGCTACTCAGGGGCTCGAAAAGAACCCCTGGCGAATTTACTAGAGATTATTTGCCGATTTCTACACTGACGCGGCGTTGTGGAAAGGTCTTACCGACAGCAACGGCATTGCGTTTGGCATTGTAGACTACGCCATCGTTCCAATATTCTACAGCAGCAAACATGGCATTACCCCCGTCATGTTCATCACTTTTCTGAGTGCGGAACGAAACAAAGTTGCCTAATTCGTCAAAGTTTTGATCTTGAAAAAGTTGTAGGCGTTTGCGGTTGAAAGAATTCCATTCTTCAATCCCTTGAAAGCCTTCACCTTCGTCTTGAACAATCAAATGGGCATGAGTGGTCGAAAAGGAATACCAAATTCGAATCTTTTTATCGGGATTATTTCGGTTACCGTGTTTAACGGCGTTTTTAATGATTTCACTAATCTGCTGCTCCAAAAGGTTAATTTCTTTGATTTCGGGAGGAGCCTTTTGGACAATCAGTAGGGTGAAATAACGGATTTGACGGAAATCGGAGGGAAACTCCTTATTGAACATTCCCGTCTTATCAAACAAGGGATGATTTTCATTGACTAGAATTTCTTTCAGTTGTTCTTGGGACATGGGTTTCTCCTCTTATTCCGCCGCGATTTTTTGAATAGCTTCGTCGACTGTTCCCGCGATAGGGAAATAGCCCATGAGCTTGGTCAGTTCAATGACCTTTTTCACCGAGCCATGAATGTTGCAAATGACCAGTTTTAGATTCATTTTTTTGATGGTGGAACAAATGTAGATTAACGCCCCGATTCCTGAGGAATCGATATAGTCAACGTTTTCCATATTGATGACAAATTGCTCGACCTTCTTTTCAAGCATTTTCATCACCAATTCTTTCAACCTATAGGAATTATAAAGATCCATTTCGCCGTTGACGTCGATGATGTAGGTTTCTGCACTCTTCCTGATCTTTAAATCCATCGTCTACCCCTTTTTAGTGTTCCACTCTCATCAAGACAAAGGTCTCGTCGTCATGCTGCTTGGCTTTACCCACAAAACTTTCCAAGTCCGCTATGATCAGCTTTTTCAGCTTTTCAGGCGATTCCTGGTGGTGTTGGCGAATAACGTCTTGCAACGATTCTAACGAATACTGCTGTCCTTTTTCATTCATGGCTTCAATGATGCCATCCGTGTAAAGGACAATCAGATCTCCTTTTCTTAAGACCGTGTTAATTTGATTATAGCGGGTTTTCCGTTCCAATCCAATAGGAATTCCTTCAGTATCTAAAGTTTCAAAATCATCCTGTTCAGCCCGATAGATCAAAAGCGGGTGGTGAGCAGCGTTTGAATACTCTAACTGATGGGAAGTAAAGTCATAACTCAACATGGCTACGGTGGCAAAACGGTCCAAACTGACTCGACCGGCAATGCCCCAGTTCACAATATCGAGAATCCGGCTGACCGTCATTTGAGGTTGACGAGCCACCAAATGAGTAATCGTTCGAATCATGACCATGACCAAACTGGCAGGGATACCCTTTCCTGCCACATCGCAAACCGTTAAAAGAATCTGACCTTTACGAATATTAATAATATCATAGTAGTCCCCAGATACCCCTTTAGCTGGTTGCGAGAAGGCTGCCAAAGAAATACTGGATACGCGAGGTAAGTGTGAGGGCAAAAGTTGGCCTTGAATTTCGGCGGCTATGCCTAAATCTCGTTCCATCTCTTGTTTTTCTAAGAGCTGAAGGTAAGTGTAGAGGCTATTGATCGTTAAAGACGTATAGTCTCCAAAAGTTTTGATTTGACCCAAGATTTCTCTGGTAAAGAGGTGATTGCTCTTTCGTGAGGCAATGGCCAAAACACCAAAAACTTTTTTTCCTTGCATTAAGGGGGTTAAAATCAACGAGGCAATATAAATTTGGTCCATACGGGAGTTATGAACCATTCGGGGGTCCAACTTGGAATCCCGGACAAATATTGGTTTGCCTGTAGCGGCACACTCTCCGATAATGGTTTCACCCAGGGGAATGGGGGTCGATTTAAAGAAATTTTCCAGGTTATTGGCTTTTAACTTAACCTTAGATGGAACGTCATAAGGCGGGGGAAAATCTCCCTCAACAGCCTTCACTCTCAGAACATCATCAAATTCATCGACTAAAAAGATCGCGCCGCCATCCGCATTGGCCGTCTTCACAGCCGAGTGAACGACAAAATCTAGAACCCGGTCAATGTCGAGCTTTTCGGCAATAGCATTGCCAATTCGCGTCATGAACTCGTACTGAGAGTTCATGTTTTTTTCCATTAAGTCCCGTTGATGAGACATACGGGCATAGGCTCGGCGGTGCCAAAAGGTCAGGGTCCATAAATAGACCAGACTGGTCAGGGGCATGAGAAGCATTTGAACCAGAGGTAATTGATAGCCTCCAAACGGCACCAGTAGGAGAATGATGGCGTGAATCCAAACGGTTAATTTGATCAGAGTTCCCCGTGCGTCGAGTATTACTCCTGCTTTGGGGGTGTTGTACTGAGAAACTTCATAGTAATGATAAGCAACATAGCTCCAGTTGGTGACAATCAAAGCAGATTCCCAAAAATGGAAATACCAAGCTCCCTGCAAGGCGGCAAAAGTCACAGAGACGAGAAAACCTATGGCGTTAAGTAGAAGAATCCATACGGTATAATAATTTTTTTTCGTATAGCGGCTTAAAATTTTTAGAAAGAGACCCGCTGAAAGGGCTTGAACCCCTAAGGTGACAGGAAGTTGGTAAGCCGAAATTCCTGAAAGTCCCAAGACCGCGAAAAGAACACTGCCAAAGAACACAACAAGAATGAGCTGTTGCACCTCACTCTTAATGACAATCTTCTTACTAAGGGTTAAGTTTCGCAACGTGAGGTAGAGCGCTAGGAGTGCAAGGACTTGGGCCCATAGCGGATTGAATATAAGGTTTTGCATGATGTCTGCCATAGGCTTACTAAACCAAATTCTAACCTTGCCTGTGAAATCCGTCAAGCATAGCTTTTTTTATCCCGAAAATCTTACATATGCTGTACGTCCTGGTAGAAATTTCGGCTTTTCCTCAATTCAAACGCCTGCGGCCTCGTGAAGCCCAAGAAATTTTTGACTTAGTCATACACCTTGGTGTCCATCGAGGTGGCAAGTTTGTTAAAGAACTTAGTGGTTACTTTCTTTTTTCGTTTCACCCCGCTCGCGAAAAGATCATGAGTCTGATTTCAGAATTTTTATTTATGACGGTTGAGTCTCTAGAGAAAAAAAAGGAGGAGCTTTTTGGCTATAACCTCCTTTGGGAGCAAATTGAGGGCTCTGATGAAGACATCATTTTTAATCGGTTAAAAAATTTGCTCTTTCAGGCCCCTGGTTCGGAAGCTGTTTGGGCTGGCCCCGAGGTTACCCCTCTGTTACAAGGTCATTTCCCCTTAGCTGAAGGGGATCTTACCCAAGTTCTTGGTCCGCAGTTGACCTCAGGTCGTGAAAGCTGGGACTACGAAGAGTTTCTGGACCTGACGGGGTGGCGAGAAGCCTTAAGCGGTCCCCTGGAAAAGCAAATGGCCGAGCCAGGAAAGATTTTACGTTTAAAATCTGACCATGTTGTAGAAAAGCTTGCGATTGTGGTGCGGGTTTTGAAACAGACTTTCGGTACTGGGGAGGGCTTTCCCGTAGTCTTTCCTTTGCAAGATAGCCGGGATGCTTTAAGTCAGTTATTAGCCCAGGTAGACCCTTCTTTTGTTTCAGAGATACCCCGTTATTTGACAGGTGAAGAAGCTGTCCTTTGGCCTCAAAATCCACAGTGGGAGTTTTTACTGACAAGTCGGGGGGGGGCGGATTATTCTGGTGATCGCAGTAGCTTAGACGCCTACGGGGCTCTTTTAGGGTATTTTTCAGCCCAGATCGCCCGACTCAGAGCCGAAAAGTTGCCTCCAGTTTTCTTGTTTCTTTCCCCCCAAAAATTTCCGGAAGCCGCTTCTGAGTTGCTTGGTCGATTGTTAATGCCATTGGTGAACAAAGAAGGGTTGCGAATCATTATTTTAGAGTCTTCACATCGGGAAACAGAGTTTTTGTCAACGATGACGAGTGTTTCTTGGTCCTTTCCCAACTTAACTCTTAGCCGTTTAGAACAAGAACGAGCCCGACGAGAATGGATAGAGCGACTGGATTTGCCCACGGAGTCCGTTTTAAAAGCTT
>JAJXVP010000207.1 GCA_021782055.1 bacterium
TAAGCTCTCCCGCGCCGATGATACTGCTATCGCGGGAAAGTAGGTCGTTGCCAGGCTCTTTTTTTACCCTAAACTTTCTTTGGCATCCCTTTTTATCCCGTCATGTTGGTACTTAAAGTTTTTTTTTAGACGCTAGATATGGTGATTGGATTTGAATAAAAAAAAAGCAAGAACTAGTGTTCTTGCTTTTTTTCAACGGTAAATTTCGGGCTGGCCGGATTTGAACCGGCGACCCCTAGTCCCCCAGACTAGTGCGCTAAACCCCTGCGCTACAGCCCGTAGCGAATAGTAAATTAGCATAAAGGACCTTAGATTGTCAATGAATCCGAGAACTTAAGATAAAAGTTCGTCGAGTAATGCCTCTAAGGTTTTTCGGGAATAAGGTTTACGTAAGAGACACTTAAAGCCCAGTTCCTTCAATTTATCCCAATCACCTTCTTCAAAATAGCCTGTACTAGCGGCGGCCTTTAAGTTGGGATTTAGCTCTTGAAGTTTCAGAAAAACCGTTTCACCGTTCCAACCCCCAGGAAGTGTTAAGTCTAAAATTACAGCGTCATAAGGGCGTTCTTGTGTTGCTTGATAAGCCTTCCACGCACTTTCCCCGTCAGCAAAAGTATCTGCTTGATGGCCCAAACGGCTCAATAATTCTTTGAGAATTTTTCGAATCCCTTCTTCATCATCTAAGACCAGGATTTTTGCTTTTGGGGAGGTTTCTGTTTTGCTTTGTTGTAAAAGGGGTTCTGGTTTTGTCGAGGCTTTGGGCAACCAAAAGCGAAAGAGGGCCCCTTGTCCTGGTTGATAGACATCTAAATCCAGCCACCCCCCATGCCGAAGTAAAATATTACGACATGTAATCAGACCTAAACCATGACCGTCTTGTTTTGTTGTAAAGTAGGGTTCAAAGATTTGTTCGCGTTGTTCAGGTCGTATGCCGGGGCCTGTGTCTTTCACATCAACTTCGACGTACGAACCTGGTGTCAATGCACCTGAGCCTTGAGGCAATTCGACATTTCTTGCACTAAGGATAAGTTCACCTCCTCGCTTCATGGACTGAACAGCATTGAGGATTAAATTTTGAAGCACTTGGGCAAGTTGCTCTCCATCTGCATTCACTGGCCACAAGTCCGACTGAAAATCATAAGAAGCTCGGCATGAGCTTGATCGCAAAAGAAACTCAGCAGTTGTTCGGATAAATTCTGGCAATAAAGTAGGATTCAACACAGGTGAACCGCCACGGCTAAACGTTAAAAGTTGATGGGTTAATCCTCTAGCCCTTTCTAATGCTTGTTGGATGAGGTCAAGAAGAGATTTTCCTTCAGTCGAGGTGATTTCTGAACTCAGTAATTCGATTTGGCCATAGAGTGTCGTAAGTAAATTATTATAATCATGGGCTAATCCGGCACCTAGCAATCCCAAGGCTTCGACATTTTGTTTTCGCAAAAGTTCAACTTCTACCACGCGACGTTCTTCAATTTCATCAGCTAGTTGACGATGTGAACGCTCTAATTCTTCTGTTCGAGCCAAGACTTTAAGTTCCAGGTTTGTCTTGGCTTCCTGGAGTTGATCGAGCAAGCGGCTAATAAATAACGAAGACGAAAGCTGATGTCTCAAGCTTTTTAACACGAGACCAGTTTGGCCGCGTCCCTGATATACTGCATAACCATAAGCCTGATTCTGCTTGTGCAAGGCATCGACAAACCAGACTTGCGGAGTGGCACTGGTCTGTGTTCCAGGGGGAAAAAGCTCCTGAGTTTCAAAGCTGACAATCGGATTATCATTTTGGCACGGGTCCCGATAACTGACGACACGTTGACTATAAGCCTGGTCCGAAGTGAAAAGAACAAGATCAAAACTCGTCATCCCATATAAAGCTAAATTTTTGGCTAACACACTGCCGATTTGAGGTAAGGACAAACCGGTAACGAGTTCTTCACCTATTTCTAATGAATTAAAAAGAAGGTGTCGGTCAAGAATCTTGGTCGTGAGCTGTTGGCGGGATTGGTGATCGTCTGTGACACGAGTGGGGGGAAGCGTAGGAGGATAAAGGCTAGAGGATTCCCGATAAATCACTTGGCTTGAAAGTTTTGTGACAAGAGTAGGGGATTTTCCAGCGATCAATTGAGCTAAAGCAGATATTCCTTCCTGGGCTAAAGCGTCAATCGGAAATTTGATTGTCGTCAAAGAAGGAATCAAGTACCGACTTTCTTCGGTATCATCAAAACCCGTCAAAAAAAGATCCTGAGGGATCTTAAGGCCTCGACGTTGAAGCTCGCTTAAAGCTCCCATGGCCATATTATCATTCAAACAAACCCAAGCCTCACCTAGTGAGGCCTTTTTTTCTAGTTGGTTGGAGACAGCTTGGACTCCTGATAAAAAGGAATAATCCCCTTCCAGAACTGTTAAGGTTGTTCCGGGGTGTTTTTCCAGGGAGTCTTGAAGAGCCATTAGTCTTTGTTGAGAATCCTTGTTCGTAGCGGGGCCAGTCAGACAAGTAAAACTCTTGGCTCCTTGTTCATAAAGGTGTTGAGCCAATTGAGTCATCCCGCTGGAATTATCAATTAATAAAGAGGGGATACCTGGTATTTGTCTACCTAAACTGACCTGGGGCAAGCCTTGAAAGCGTTGTAAAAACTCTCTGGTTTGAGCATCGTTGAGAAAACTAAAAATATCTGAGTAGAGGATGCCGTCAAAAAGGCTAGGTTGAAACAAATGATAAAGATAATTCCGTCCAGCTTCATGAAAGTGCGTACTGTTGAGCTGTCCTCCATGCAACACAGTCAAATCCCAGTTTTGTTTCAAGGAAGCTTCCGCTAAGGCATGAAAGAGGGATTCATTAAAAGTATTCCCTAAATCGAGTGATAGGTAAGCTATACGGGGTCGTGTTCGGTGCATACTCCTAGTATAGGTGAGACAAACCTTTTCTTCCAATTCATCTCTCCTCTTCCTCAATCCTTGACATCACTTCGGCGCGGTTGCTACCATGACTTTAAGGGGGCTTCATGGACTTTTTTGAACGTTTAGAGCAGGTTTGCCAAGAAAAACAGAGCTTGCTTTGTGTAGGATTAGACCCAAGAATCGAGGTCAGCGACGGTGAGAACGTTCGTAGTAAAATTGTAGAATTTAACCGTAGGCTTATTGAAGCCACCTTGCCCTATGCCGCTGCGTATAAGCCCAATATTGCTTTTTATGAAGCTTGGGGACTTGAGGGGTTGGCAGCCTTAGAGGATACTTTAGCTCTCCTCCCTTCGGGTGTTCCCGTTGTATTGGATGCGAAAAGAGGGGATATCGGTCCAACTGCGGAAGCGTATGCCCGTGCCGCTTATCGTTTGAAAGGGGTCGACTGTGTCACGATCTCTCCCTACATGGGTCGCGATGCCGTAGATCCTTTTTTAAAATCGTCAGAAAAAGCTGTCTTTGTTTTAGCTCGTACCTCAAATCCGAGCGCCAAAGAAATCCAGGATTTTCGGGTCAAGAAAGAACCTTTGTACTTACGTTCAGCTCGTGTCGCCGCTTCGTGGGATCGGCGTGTCGGTCTCGTGGTGGCGGGTAATGATCGAGAAGCCTTGACCCTTCTTCGTCAGAACTTGCCAGATACTTGGTTTTTAGCTCCTGGTATTGGGGCTCAAGGAGGCACGGTTCAAGAAGCTTGTGCGGCCGGCTTACGACGAGATGGTTTAGGCCTTTTAGTGGTGGTGGCTCGTGAAATCTCTAGTTCAGCTGACCCTGCTCAGGCCGCTCGTCGCTTGCGGGATGGTATCAATGAAGCCCGACATCTTACTCTAGCCAATCGTCAAACCGGGCAGACTCCGATGTCAAAACTCAAGAAAAAACTTTTAAGAGGACTGATTCGAACCGAATGCTTCCGTTTGGGTGAGTTTACTCTCAAGTCGGGGATCAAATCTCCCTTTTATGTCGATTTACGTCGAGTTTCAGCCGACCCTAAGGTGTTGCGTTTAGCAGGTAAAGCGTATGCAGAACTTGCCCGCAATTTATCTTACCGAAGTATTGCGGGTATTCCCGTGGCGGCACTGCCCCTAGCAAGCTCGGCTAGTTTGGAAATGAACAAACCGCTGATTTACCCTCGCATCCCCCCCAAGGCGCATGGAACAGGCAATGCGATTGAAGGCGATTGGAAACCGGGTGAAAAAGTGCTTCTCTTAGACGACTTAATTACGACGGGAAAAAGCAAAGAAGAAGCCATTGATGTTTTACGTGCCGAAGGCTTGGTGGTTGAAGATCTCGTTGTCTTGCTGGAGCGTGGAGCTCAAGGTCGGCGAGACATGGAAGCCAGGGGCGTCCGCCTCCATGCCTACGCTCGAATTGAAGAATTCTTTGAAGTGGCTCAAGAAATGGGCCTCATGGATGAAGCTAAAAAGGCTGAACTGATTGCCTTTGCTCAGGCTAATTAGTCAGTCCAAGCCTCAACTTTCAACCTTCGTCTTATGAGGTCAACCTTCGTCTCATGAGGTTTTGAACTTAGAGGCTTCAGTTTCCAGTTCGGTCGTGAGTTCTGCATTTTCTTGAGCAATCCGTGCAAGCTCACTTACCGAATTGGCTACTTCTGAAATTCCTGCAGAGTTCTCGGCAACGGCCCCTGCGTTGGCATCGGCCATTTGGACAACAATTTCCATCGATTCGCGGGTACTTTCAGCCTTCTTCCCCATTTGTTGAGCATCATTTTTGATTAATCGGGTGGTTTCTACCAGGTTAGTCAATGTATCTGCCAAGACACGGCCGCCTTGTGCGGTTTCAGCAATGGCTCCTTCCATCTGAGCCATTGCCTGACTGATGTCCTGAATACCTGAAAGCATCCGTTCCATCGTAGTCCCGGTAGTCTGAGAAATGACTTTAGTTTGATCGATACGTTTTAAAATATCATTCAAAGAAGAAGAAATACTTTTAGCATTGGCCGAAGTCGCTTCACTGAGCTTCCGGATTTCATCAGCTACCACGGCAAAGCCTTTTCCAGCTTCTCCCGCATGAGCCGCTTCAATGGCGGCATTCATCGCTAAAAGTCCAGTTTGTGAAGCAACTTCATTAATAATGCTGGTAAACTCTGAGATGACTTCGGCGGATTGGGCAATAGCGTCAATCGAAGTTAGGGTTTCTGCCATATCCTCTTCACCTTGCCGAGCGGCTTCGGCTAAGTCATCAGAAAGTTTTCGTTTTAACTTCGTCGTGTCGTCGAGACTGGCT
>JAJXVP010000208.1 GCA_021782055.1 bacterium
TACCCCAGCCGGCGAGGATGGTATTGGGAGGGTCAACAAGCGTGCGGTAGTGGGCGTCGATCCAAGGTTTGACAAACGCCGAAAGGTCGCTAGCAAAGCTTGCCGAGTTGACTTCGTGAGAAGGAATTTTGACAACAAGCATGGGTTTGAGTGTATTGGCGGTAAAGGCATCAGCAAAGCTTTGGCCCCAGTTGTCGGTTGGTCCCTGAATGTTAGACGAGGAGTCTTGCGCAAGGTAGAGAACCGGGTAGCTTGCGGCCAAATTCCGCAGGTAATCGGGGGGCAAGAGCACCTCGAGGCTAATGCCCTGAAGCTGGGGGTATAGCGCAGGGTCAATACGGTTGAGCCGAGTTTGTGCTTGGCGCAGATCCGGGATCACATTCACCGGGGGGGTACCGCTGACAAAGGGGTTAAACGGATCGAGCTGGGCTTGGCTACCTCCAGACTGGTTGACGAGGAACGAGTAGGTCACCTCTTCGGGAGCGTAGATTTTATAGACTTTGTAAAACAAGGGGCTGTGGCGAAACTGATCCATTTTGTCAGGACCGCCTTTTTGAAAGTTGGCTTTGAGGTCGACTTCGCTGGCTTGGTGCGAAAAGTCATAATAGACGAAGGTAACCTTGCGACCTGAAATCAAGGGCGTCTTTTGACTGCCCAGCCAAGAATTCCACACACGAACTAGGTTGTCGTCAGGACCAGCGGCCGGCCAGTGCTTGAACAATTCATTAAGCCGGGGATCAGCCTCTAAAGCGTTGAGGGCTGTCACATGGTGCAGGTAGACAGGCTTATTTCCTGTGCAGGAGGCGAAGGCCAAGGCGGCCATCAAAACGAGAAGCATTCTCATGGCCGAAAGCTACTCCTGAAACCTTGCTCTTGTCAAAGCAGACCCTTGCCAAAGCTCACGAAAACCGTCACAACAAGGCTATGGAAAGAACGTTATGCTTAATAAAGCCCGATGGCGTACGCCGGGGTGTGGTAGGCCCAATTCTTGAGCGTTTTGAGCGCAAAGGCCTCAAAATTATCGCCCTCAAGATGACAACCCCTTCGGAGGACTTGGCGGGTCAGCATTATACCTACGAAGATATAGCCGTACGACATGGCGAGGCGGTACGGAACGCACTGATCAAGTTTTTGACTTCGGGCCCGGTTGTGGCGTTTGTGATTGAAGGCGTCAGTGCCATTGATAATGTTCGAGCCCTATGCGGCGCCACAGAGCCTCTTAAGGCCGCGCCAGGAACCATTCGGGGTGACTTTGCTCATCACACCTTTGCGCTCACGGCGGCAGTAGGAGAATCCGTTCGCAACCTGATTCATGCATCTGCCAATGCCGAAGATGCCGCTCGCGAGACTGCCTTGTGGTTTGGGCCCGCAGACTATGTCACCTATCGCCGTGCCGACCAAAACGAACACTTTCTTGACTAACGTCTAAAGCTTGCCTAGCACTTGAATAAACCTTTGGGCCCAAGCCTCGGCCAGAGTAAGGTCGAGACCGGCAAGAGTATCGAGTTTGAGGGCTGGTAAGAGTATCCTGGCGCCTTGGTTTCGCAGGCGGGTTTCTAAGATTTCGACGGCGCCGCAGGGAACCGGGTAACGAGAGCTACCACAACCCAAGGCCGCCGCCGGTAAACCCTGAAAGTCCCACTCACGCCATTCTCGTTCCAGCCGATCCCAAAGCGGATGCAGGTCGCCGACTCCGTAGGTGGGGCTTGCAACGATGAGAAAGGGCCGGTCGCGAGGATCGTCGTGGTACTCGGCAACGTTGATCATTTCGACGGCTATGCCTGCCGCTTTCAGCACCTGTTCCACAGTCTGGCAAACCTGCTCGGTACGTCCGGTGCGGCTGGCCCACAGGATCAACCCGGGTTTGTTGAGCTGAGGTTGCTGGTTGTTGTTCATGACGCCCTCCCGAGCACGATCAAGATCAGCGCCCCGACCCCCGAGCTAACAATCAAAAGCCAACCAGCACGCGAAGTCTTGGGGCGAACCGCTTCGGCGGGAGTGTCTTCGGCTTGATAGGCTGACTCGAGCATGTGATCAAGACTCGACCAGAAGTTTTTGGTATCAAGCGTTTTTTTGACTTCAAGTAGGCGTTCATAAAAGGCAAAGGTTTGCCCCCACAGCTGTCCCCAGGCCCCGGGAAACTTTAAATACCGGCTGACAGAGGCTAAAGAGAGAAAGATAAAGCCGCACAGGGTGAGCCCCTTGGCTAAACCCTCGGTTAACGCTCCCTCCGTAAAAAGAAAGCCTCCCCAACGGAACAAAACTTTGCCAAACGGGACAAAGAGGTTAAAAACCGTAACGGACAGCACTAAAAAGGCAAAGTACAAAAACCGAATTTTCTTCCCAGCGGCTAGAGCGGCCACCGCCCCTACCGCCGTTAAGACGATCCTGACAGGCCAAGTGGGAGTCAACGCTAAAACCGCGATCAACCCCAGCCCCCATACCAAGCGGGTGCCCGGTGCCAGCCAGCGGTGCAAATGATCAGTTCGTGCCATAGGCTACCTTTTTCCACCAGTGTGAGCGTTGGGTAAAGGTCTGGGCTAGCAAACCCACGGCCAGGCCGCTTCCGGTCCCCAACCCGTAGAACAGGGGGGCGATTACCAGCGAGGTGGGCCCAAAGATAAATTGGATGGAGAGCAAGATTTGAACGGTGTTGCTCGCCAAGGCTCCAGCCAAACCCAGGCTGACTAGGGACGATCTCCGTTTGACCGCAGGAAAGCGTCGCATCAGCCGGTGCAAGCCGACCATGACCAAAAAAGAAGCAGTCGAACCGGCCAGGGAAAACAAAAAGACATAGCTGGCCAAGGTGCCGTTCACCAAAGCTTGTCCGGCCACTTTGAGGGCTAAAAGCAAGGCAAGCTCACGAAAGTTGAACGTGTCTAGGCCGACTAACAGGGGGAGGTTGGCCAACCCGAGACGAAAAAAAGGAACTGGCTTGGGAAAGAGGTACTCAATAGTCGACAGAAAAAGCGACAACGCCCCTAAAAAGGGGACAAGTCTGCGATGGTCGGTGCTCGTGAGCAAGCGTTCAGTAGGCTGTGGCATCTAACCCCCCGGCGGTTGGGGTACCGCTGATGCGAACAAAGACATGGTTGGGTAAACAGGCCACCCATTGGCCGACCCGCGAGATCTTTCCCATCTCGATACAAATTTTGTTCTTGCAGGGGGAATCTGAAACCCATACCTGGGTTGGCTTGCCGGTCACGGCCCTGACTTGCACGTCCGTGACGCCCAAGGGCCCCGGAGCCTCGATGGTGCGTGTGGCCGTCAACGGGTACACCCAAACCCCAGCATCGGTTTGAACTTCTAGCCGAGGCTGGGTAGAAGCGGGGGAAGCCACCGCCCAAGCCGTCACGCTCGTAAGCAAAATACCCATCGCCAACCAGACGAAATCGAAAAGCTTCATGCTGGGTTTGTTGTATCACAAAAAAGCCCAGTGCGAAAACGCTTTAACCCCTTTGCGAAGCCTGGATTTCGGACTAACTTGAAGGAGCCCGATAAGGCAGGAAATTGCCCGAAGATGCAGGAGGACGAAGGATGACAGAGTGGGACTTAGAGCGAATACTTCCCCGACTTTTAGAAAGCGGGCGTCTTGCGTTATCCTATTTCGATGCTCCTGTAAAAGAGTTTAAAAAAGATCATTCTTTGGTCACTGTGGCAGATCGCTCGGTTGAAGCCTATTTAACAGCCGAGTTCAACCAGCCTGCCGCCGGGGCTTTTGTGCTGGGCGAAGAAACCATCGAAGGTCAAACCGAGGATTACTTAACGCGGGCCTTTGAGCAAGAAGCCTGGGTGATTGACCCAATTGACGGGACAGCCCCGTATGCGAATGGCCTACCGACATGGGGAGTCTCGTTGGGGTGGATGAGTCAGGGAGTTTTGAAAGAGGGGGCTGTGTTTTTGCCCGCCTTAGGGGAATTGTACTACTCGAACAAGGGTCAAGTTTTTCGTGAGAAGACAGGTAGTGACCCCGATTTGTGGAAAAGCCGTCCGGGTACGCCCCAAAAGCTTACCCCGCCTCCGCCCAACCTACCTCCGGGTAGCATGTTATCGATCAGTCAACAGCTTTCGCGACGCGGCAGTTATCGTTTGCCGTTTTACATTCAAATCACCGGTTCGACCGTCTACAACTTGGTAAAGTTGATCTCGGGCTCGTACAGCGCCGCCGTTACCAAATTCAAACTTTGGGATTTTGCCGCCTGTCTCCCTATGGTTGCCAACTTAGGTTGGACTATGGAATTTCACAGTGGCGGAGTCATGGGCCTGGATATGAAGGCCGGAGTCATCAAACGAGATCAAAACGACCCAAACCGGTGGGAGGCCCTTGATGAGGTCATTTTCGCACCTAACAGCGAAGTCGCGGCTTATTTAAGGGCGGGAACCGCTCCAGAATAAACGGCAGTCAAAACCGAGGGCAACTCTCGCAGGTTTTTAATTACCGCGTCGGGGCGAACATTTGGTATCACCGGTTCTTCACCTTGCACAAACCAAATGCAGGGAAGACCGGCGTTTCTTGCTCCTTGAATATCACTGGTAAGGCTATTCCCCACCATCACAAAACCTGGTGCGTTGGGGTGCTTGGCGCGAACGATGTCAAAAATTCGGGGGTCGGGTTTGCCGATGCCGTGGTCGCCCGATACCGTCACGCTCGAAAACCACGCTTCTAAACCACAGCGGTGAACCTTGCTCCATTGCAATTCGGGGGCACCGTTGGTTAAAAGTGCAAAATCCCAGGCCGGGCTGAGCGACTCTAAAACGGTCTGAGCTTCGGGAAACACGTAATAACGGCGCCCTCTCAGTGAGGCAAAGTCATCGGCGATCGCTTGTGTAAGCTCGGAATCGTCAAAGCCAAACTCTTGTAGGGCTCGTCCCCACGTTTGGGTGCGGTATTGGGGAATATCTCGGCGCAAAGCGTTGAGCTCGGCACTTGCACCGCCGAAGTCTCCCCACAGCCCTTCCTGGGCACTGATGCCGATCGAACGACACCAGGAAAACGAGGGGAGTGCTTCGAACGTGGCCTGTGAAGTGTGTTGAAAGACCTTCCAAAAAGTCTCGGGGTCGACTCCGAGAAAAGCCGTGCAAAAATCGACAGTACGTCGGGTCATGAGGTCCTGAACGATCAAGGTATCATCAAGGTCAAATATCACAACGGGTTTCATGGGTACTTCACCATACCTGAAAGCCG
>JAJXVP010000209.1 GCA_021782055.1 bacterium
CAAAATTTCGGTATCGGGTCGGGGAACTAACACGCCGGGTCCAACTTGAAACTCAAGGCCCCAGAACTCTTTTTTGCCCACCAGGTACGCCACCGGCTCGCCTTGCCGACGGCGTTGCACGAGCTGATCCCAGATAGGCCTGAGCTCGGCCGGCAACACCGTCTCGGGGTGCGCCAAGAGGAACGCCCACGACCAGCCGGTACAAGTTGATAATAAAACACGGGCGTCCAGCTCGGGGGTGGAGCTTGCCGGTCCGTCAGGCAAGGGTAAAGCAAAGGCCTGTGCCGCCTCGTCAAGAGCGCGCCGAACCGTTAGGGTCGAGCTTTCGGTTCCAGTCTCAAAGGTCGGCAAGGGCATCCTGCTGGGCGTTGATTTTAAGGGCTTCGGTGATTTCGGCCAGTTGTCCTTCCATGATGCGGTCCAGGTTGTAAAGGGTTAGGTTTATGCGGTGATCAGTTAGACGGTTTTGAGGAAAATTGTAGGTCCGAATGCGGTCAGACCGGTCCCCCGTCCCCACCTGGCTCTTACGGTCGGCGGCCCGCTCCTGAGCCTTCTTTTGCGCTTCCATTTCAAGAAGTCGCGACCGCAAAACCGTAATCGCCTTTTGCTTGTTCTTTAACTGGGATTTTTCATCCTGGCACTGGACCACAAGGCCGGTGGGAAGGTGCGTGACGCGAACAGCAGAGTCCGTAGTGTTGACCGACTGTCCTCCGGGACCAGAGGAACGAAAAACATCAATCTTGAGGTCTTTCTCGTTGATGACAATATCCGTTTCTTCGGCTTCGGGCAAAACCGCCACCGTTGCCGCCGAGGTTTGAATCCTTCCGTTGGCTTCGGTGACAGGAACCCGTTGAACACGGTGCCCCCCCGATTCATAACGCAATTCCCCATACACCTCTTTTCCGGCAATCGAAAAGATAATCTCTTTAAAACCTTTAAGCTCGGTTTCGTTGGCGTCGATGATCTCGACCTTCCACCGTTTCAACTCGGCATAACGGCTGTACATCCGAAACAAATCTGCGGCGAACAAGGCGGCTTCTTCGCCGCCGGTTCCCGCTCGAATTTCCATGATAATGTTTTTTCCGTCCAAAGGATCGCGTGGCACTAAAAGCTTTTTTAATTCTGCTTCTCGTTTGGCACGGTCTTCTTCTAGCTCTTTGACTTCGTCACGAGCCAGGGCCTTCATTTCAGGGTCGCTTTCTTGTTCCGCCATTTGCCGGGCCGCCTCAAGAGCGCTGTCTAACTTTTTGAAACCCTCCCACGCGGCGACGGTTTCTTCAAGGTCATGATATTCTTGGGTAAGCTCGCGGTAGCGTTTCTGGTCAGAAGCCGCGTCCGGGGCGGCTAACAAGGTTTCCAGCTCGCGAAAGCGGCGTTCTTTCATCTCTAGTTTATCTGTCATGGATTTTTGATTTTATCCACTTTGCTTGCTTTCCTCAAGGATTGTGCGAAAAGTACTGGATTTTTCTGCGGTTTTGCCGATACAGTAACTAACCATGTGCCGCCTTCTTCGGTGTTCTGTGAAACCGCTTCTGCTTTTGACGATAACCTTTGCTGTGGTGTTTTCTGCCACGGCCCAACAACCTGCTAATCCCCCTCCGCCTACCACCTCCTCCTCAAACTCAGCCTTTGGCGACCCCCGCAGTACAACCTTGCTCGATGAGGGCTTGGCTCCCATGCGCGCTTCTTCGGTCACTCAACCGGCCAGCGTCTTTGCTAAAGGCATGGTGGTGGCCTACTACGGGAGTCCCTCGTCGACACGAATGGGAATCTTAGGTGAAGAAACCATCCCTGAAGCTGCCGCCAACTTAGAAAAGCTGTGTCAGGAGTACAAGGCCGCCGGTGCTCCCGGTGTTGTTCAACCGGCTTTTCACCTTATCTATGCCACCATTTACCCCGAAGGCAAGGTAGGTTACTTACCAAATCATGTTGTGCGCACCTATGTTGACTATGCTTTGGAACACGGCATCCTCGTGGTATTAGATCACCAGCTAGGGGTTATGCCCATCCGCGAAGCCATGGATTCTATGCTCCCTTGGCTGAAGTACCCCAACGTGCATTTGGCCATCGACCCAGAATGGCGGACAGCAGACCCCGGTAAAGTCATTGGGCAAATTACCGCACAAGAAATCAACGAAGCCGAAGAGCTCATGCAAAACTACCTTATAAAGAACAACCTACCGGGAAAACGCATGCTCATCGTTCACCAATTCAATTACAAGATGATTTTGCACCCTTCGGAAGTCCGCGCCAACTTTTCGCACGTCGACCTGGTGCACCACGCCGACGGTTGGGGACTCAAAGCGGTCAAGCTCGATACGTATGCCTTTTTGGCGGCGATGAAGAACATGCCCATCACGGGCTTTAAGCTCTTTTACCGCAAGCCCTGGAAAGTACGTGGGTGGGACACGCCTCTGCTTACCCCCGCACAGGTTTTGGCTCTTTCGCCACGGCCATCGTACGTCAGCTACCAATGAAAGCTCGTGCAATCGCGGATCTGCTTGAAGCGCAAATCCACACCTCCTTTGACCCTGAGTTAGAGCTCAAGTCCGCCTGCGGGGCTGACCTCATGAGTGATGTCATGGCCTTTGTCAAAGAGGACGTTGTTCTGCTCACCGGCCTAGTCAATATTCAAACCGTTCGCACGGCGCGACTTCTCGACATTCCTTTGGTGATCTTTGTCCGGGGAAAGCTCCCCAGTCCCGAGATGATTGCCGAAGCCCAGCAAGCCGGCGTAGTTCTGATGACCACCCAAACCACCCTCTTTCTCGCTTGCGGAAAACTCTTTGAAGCAGGTCTGAGACGGGGCGGCACTCGCCTAAACGACTAAAGCTAGGAGGTTCTCAGTGGAGCGTTCCCCCATCCAGATGGTTGCCAACGCGGCAGAATGGCTCATTGAGAACGGCGCCGAAATTGCCCGCGTAAAAAACGATACCGAGGCCCTCGCCCGTGCTGCGGGGATGCGTGAAGCCGAGTGTTTTGCCCTTCCCACAGGTGTCATCATAACCGTCGAAGATGCCGAGGGCAAAACTACGACCGTTGTTCGCCGAATTCATCAAAGGGTTTTACACCTCGAGCGGCTCAACCTCCTTGAGACTTGCATTCGCGAAGCCGTTGCTCAACCTACCACGGCCGAGATTTTGGCAAAAAAGTTGCGTTCGGCGGCCCAAGCCCCCGGTTGGGGACCTGCCGCATTGATTCCGGCTTCGGGCCTCGCGGCGGGTGGGTTTGCGTTGTTTTATGGGGGAACTCTGGCCGAAGGGGGTTTAGCCCTTATTTTTGGCCTCGTGTGGGCCGTGCTTAAACTTTTCTTAGACCGACCCTGGATTCCCGGGGTGTTCACCACAGCGCTGGGATCGTTCCTCGCTGTAGGAGGAAGCCTGCTGGGTGCTGATCTGTTTCGTCCGCTCAGCGCCGAACCTGTGGCTACCGGTACGTTAATGCTTCTTGTTCCTGGGCTTGCCCTGGTTCAAACTCTTCGTGACTTGGTGGCAGGCGAGCTGGTGACGGCGCAGTCCCGGTTTGCCGAAGTTCTGATGACGGGGGCGGCTTTGGCCATAGGCGCTACCGTTGCCCTTAGCCTTCATTCGGGAAAATTGGGCCTATGATCCTTGTTTGGACCTTTGCCGCGACCCTTGGTTTTGCCTTTCTTTTGCAATGCCGAGGTTGGACCTTGTTGTGGGCCTCGCTGGGTGGTGTTGCCGGCTGGGGAGTTTACCTGTTGATGACGCCCCTCGCTGGTCCGTGGATTGCTTACGCCATAGGTGCGGCGGCAGTGACAGCGTGGGCCGAACTTCTTTCGCGCCTCAGCGGAAAGCCCCCGGTTTCGTACCTGCTGCCGGGGTTAATTCCCATGGTGCCAGGAAAGTACCTCTTTAACGCCATGGACCTGATGGTGCGTCAACACTTTACCGACGCCGCAACCACCGGCTGGGAAGCCTTCATCATTGCCGTGGCGTTAGTGGTCGGGGTCACCTCGATTTCTGTTTTACTGCGCCGTCCCTAAGTTTTACTAAGCTGTTCCTCAATTTCGGGGTTGAGGCCGTCGGTTTGTGTGGCATTCCAAACCATTCTGGCCCCCACCACCGTTTTGACACATTGAATAAGCCTAAGATTCTGGGGAGGTGTGGCCAAGGGATCGGCCGTGAGTACGGCAAAGTCAGCCAAATAGCCTTTCGCCAAGCGTCCCTTGCGATCTTCTTGAAACTCGACATAGGCGCTCCCCTCGGTGTAACAACGCAGGGCCTGTTCGGGTGTTAAGCGCTCCGGCCCCTCCCGGTTGCACACCAAGTGCATTCCCTGAAGGGGGTCACAGAAAGCCTCTCCAGGAATGTCGGACCCAAAGGAAAGCGGAACTCCAGCTTCGAGCAGAGAACGATGCGGGTAAAGGAACGGCACACGGTGGCCCCCCAAGACACTAGCGTCCTTTTCGGGTGTCGCCATGGCCGGCGGCTGCGCGGCAACACAAACACCCAAGGCCTTCAGACGAGGAATATCCTCACGGCGCAGGGCCTGTACATGCTCTAGGCGCATCCGTAGCTTTACGGCATCGGGATACTTTTGCAAAACATCTTCCCATACATCCAAAAAGGTTCGCGTGGATCGATCACCAATGGAGTGAAATGCCCCCTGCACCTTTCGCCTGGCTAAGTTCAATAAGACGCCTTGCAACCAGGCAGGGTCAAAATCCATCCCATGGTCGTCGGTTCCAGGGTAGGGTTCCTCCATCCAGGCGGTTTTGGTCGTAAAGGTGCCATCTAAGAAGTATTTCCAAGGTCCCCGTCGAAGCCAAAGGCTATCGTACGAGCCCAGGTTCATCCATTTAATGGTCTGGGGAACGCGGCCAAAAGACCAAGCTGATACCCGTGCCGTTAAACGCCTTTGGTTCCGCCAGCGCGCCAGGGTGAATAACGCGGGGTAATGCCAGGTATTGTCTTGTACAGAGGTTATTCCTAGCCGGCGTAAAACGTCCAGGGAGGTCGCTAGTCTGGCCTCCCGCAAGTCTTTTTTGTAGAAGATGTCATGAAAATATTTATCCTGGACGGGATTGGGGTGGTATTCGCGCAAAACCCCGGTGGGTTCACCCTCGGCATCGCGTAACACCACCCCCGGGGTCGGCTTGACCTCGCGGGAAATGCCAAGGTCGCGCAAAACACGGGAAT
>JAJXVP010000210.1 GCA_021782055.1 bacterium
CTCAGACGGTAGAGCAAGCGGCTCATATCCGCTCGGTCGGGGGTTCAAGTCCCTCTGCCACCAAATTCTCCCCTCCTTAGCTTAAGCAAAGAGGTCAAGTCCGCCATGTCAGCCAATCTTGAAACTGTGCGATCGGTACTTTGGATGTTGGGCCAGCTTATCGAAGAGGGTCGTTTTACCTATGACGATTGGGCTGAAGAGTTTCGCCCCGATGACCCCCCGAAGGAAGCTCGAGATGATCGTCGCTTTCTTACCCATGTAGCCGTTTTTCGAGAACAGATTGTACCCTATTTGCATTCAGGGCGCCCCGACGAGGATTTTTTACAGGCCAAAAAAGGCGTTTACACAACAAAACACACTATTGATGCCGCGGGGTGGGCAAAGGTTCCCGATGCGGAGGGGTTGAACTTTCTCCCCTTGCTGAATGCTATCAACCAATCGCAAGGGCTTATGCCTTTCCCCTCGGCCCGTATTGTCAAACTCTTGGCAACCGAACTCGAAGTTAAAGAAGAGCGTTTGAACCCGGTGGTCTTTAAAAATACCGTAGCTTGGAAGGTTGATTACCGTTTTCTTCGCGAGGTCCTTGATGCGGTTGAAGCTGGTGAACGACTGTACGTCGAACCCCAGCCCCCGCGTAAACCTAGCGAGGTTACCCCGCTGTTTTTGATAAACTGTGATGGGGCTTGGTACCTGCTGGCCCTTTCGGGAAACCTGCTGTTGCAATACAACTTGAGCCGCGTGCAGAATCTTACCCGACGTAAAGGTGTCGAAGCCGAAAAGCTCCCCGCCGCGGCCTACAGGACGCTTCGCAACCAAGTAACAGAACTGTGGGGCACCTACTGGATCACCAACCCCTTTGAACCGGAGCCGGGGGAACAAGTGACCATTCGTTACAGCGGAGCGGCCAAGCAGTACGCTAGCGAACGGTTTGAACAAAAATCGTACAACCCAGGAACTCCCTGGTTTCGGCTGTCGGTACAGGAGCAATGGGCGGATGTGACGTTCCGCGTGCAGTCGCACGGAACACAATACTCAGAGATTCTTGGGGAAATTTTACGCTGGGGGCCGTTGGCGCGTCCTGTTAGCCCTCCTGAACTTGTGCGCCAGTGGAAAGAAAGCATTCAAGCCATGGCTACGCTTGCCTCACAAGAAATTTAGCAAAACTCGGCTGTTGATTCTCATGAGGGTCAGAGGCGAACACTCATGACACTCAAGGTGCGAAATTTCGTAGCAAAAAGTCCTTTTAAGAGTAGTCCAAACCCCGTAGAATAGCATTTATGAGCGAAGAAATATTTTGTCCCCATTGTCAAGCGGTCAAGCCGATGACCTTGATTATGCAAAGGGAAACCTTTGAAGAAGGCGGTAAGTCTATAGCCTACGAGGTGGAGTTTTATCGGTGCCCCAATTGTCAAGAAGAGCTGGAGGACGAAGAGCAACTTGACCGGAACCTCAAAGCGGCCCGCGACGCCTACGATAGCCTTTGAGGAGTTTTAGGGGAGCCGGTTGAAACGCTCGTCTAGCTCTTGTTTTGTTAACAAGCCATCACTGGTGCCACGTAAGGTGCAGGTGTGCCGAGCCACCATTTGTGCTCGTACTAAAGAATCTTTCAGGGAGTAGCCTTCTAAAAAATGAGCTACTAAAAACCCCACGGCTAGGCTATCGCCGGCACCGTTGGTATCGACCACGGCCAAGGGATGGGTCATGGCCGGCAAAGAAAGGCTTTCGGTTGCAGTTACGAGTTCACAACCTTGACTGCCTTTGCCGATCACAACGATACGTTTTGGATTGTTTTGAAGGTAGAGTTGAGCGGCTTCGCTAGGTTGAGAAAGATTGGCCGCCGAGAAAAAGATAACATCGGCCGCTAGGGCAAAATCGTGCCGGTAGGTGTCTTTGGGGTCGATAACATCCTGAAGGTCAACGGAAATCAGGCACCCAGCGTCTTTGGCAAGGGGAAGAAGAAACCGACACCAGTTCTGAATCGAAAAGTGAGCGATTCGTGCCCGTTGAAAAAGCTGACTTGCGGTTTCGGGGTCGGCACGCAAATCCATAGCGGATTTGGCGTCATAAAAGTTCCTTCGGCGACCATCGGCCCCCATCAGATTAACACTACGATTCGTTCCCGCGGGATCTAAGAAAAAATGGGTCTCAATACCATCACCTTGCAACACGCGCCGAATCTCGTGACCAAGAAAATCCTTCCCCACCGCGGCAAGAAGGGCTGTCTTTTTTTCTAGAGCCGCAAAAAGACGTGAGGAGTAACCCCCGGCTTGTCCAACACAGTCTTTATTATCCGTGAAATTCGATTCTACCGAAAAGTCGATATCGGTACCAGGAAGAAAAACATTGGTGTCAATGCCGACCCCGCCGAGGACGACGGCATCTAAATCTTTTGTCATAGGCCCTCGTTGCTGAACTTTAGATTCAGCACGTACATTAGGTTGATATCACAAAGGAGAGACTTATGAGCTCGTGGAGTTTAAGCCTTGTCAACCAAACCCGTGATATCTTGTACAATATGCCACCTGGGGTTTTTCTGCTAGCCGAAAAGCTGGGCCGAAAAGGGGTGTGCCTCAGAAATTTTGACGGACGAAATGGGTACATTCGGTTGACCGACTGCCTGAATGACCGCTACCCCATTCGTTCACACGAAACAGATGAAGTGTTGGCCGATTTTTCTACCATCGATGAGCTTGTCGCTGGTGACTGGGCTTTAGATTAAGCTTATGAACCTCTCTAGCCTGCTGTTCCATATTCCCCATGCCTCGGTGACTTTTCCTTTTCGGGAAGGGTTTACGCGCCCTGACTTGATAGCCCTCGAGGTAGCCAAACTGACCGATCACTTTACCGATCAGATCTTTGCCTGTGACGGTGTCGAACAACTGGCCGCAGGCTTTTCGCGCGTCTTTTGCGATGTAGAACGGTTTTACCCCGATGAGCTGGAACCCATGGCCCAGAAGGGAATGGGGTTTTATTATACCCACACCGATGAGGGCGTAAAGTTTCGCGAAGAGGACCCCTGGAAACAGCGAGTTTACCAAGACTTTTACGTGCCCCATCACAAACGGCTAGAAGAAATGGTTAACCAACGCCTCTCGGCTTACGGGCAATGCTTGCTTCTGGATGGGCATTCTTTTTCGCAGGTGCCCTTTTTTCGTGAGCTAGACCAAAACCCTGAGCGCCCTGACATTTGCTTGGGAACCTTGCCCTTTCATACGCCGAGCTGGTTAAGCCAGGCCGCTACCGAGGTTTTTGCCGAGGCAGGCTTGTCGGTCGCTTTGAATCGCCCCTACGCGGGAAGCATCGTCCCCTTGAGGTTTTTGGCCAAGGAACCGAAGGTTTTTTCGCTTATGATTGAGATCAACCGCAGGCTCTACCTCGACCACAATCAGCAACCCCGCCCCGGGCAGATTCAGGCTTTGAGGGGGCTGGTAGAGAAGCTTGTGAAGCGTATTTCAGGGGGAGCTGACTGGGGTTGACTTTGGGGGAAGAGAGCTTAGAATTGGTAAGGTTGGGTGGGAATCGGTAAAGGAAGAGCTTTGTTGGGTGGGGGCGAGGACGAAATGGACATATGTACGCAAGTAACGAATACTTTAAGGATCAATTATCATGCCATTGCACAGGGAATTTTTCCATCGTTTATAAATGAATCGACGTTGCGATTGAATATCTATGATTCCTTAGCCTATCTTAAAAATTTCAGGTTTATTATCGGCGAGGAATTTAACATAAAGACAGATTTAAATTTTGACTATTAATTTGAAAAAAGTGAACTTGATTTAGTTATTAAAGATGAAAATCAGATATTCGGTTTAGAAATCAAAGACAATTTCAACCGAACCAGACGGACGGGAGAATCATTTGGAAAAATAGATTTGGAAAAAATCAACAGAGATTTAGTATTTATGCAACAATGTAAGAAATCTGGTTTTACCCAGACATATATTTTCGGTGCTATACCTAGTAAGAATAGCGATTTGTCAGAGGAATTCTTCAAAAAGAATCAAATTGAATTTTCTGAATTCAAAATGGTGTTTAATGGCGTTGAGGAACAGGGTTTGGTCTATTTTAAGGAGTGCTAAAAATCGAATATTATAAAACAATAGTATTGATATTTTTTCAAAAAAAGTAAAAAGTGTTTAATTTTTGAAATTAAAGCCTGATTTTGCATTTTGTTATAGGAAGCAAAAAAATTATGCTAGTTTTACAAAAAGGGGTGAGGGTATGATTCAGCACGTCGCACACAAGAAAATCGGTGAGTTGTTCACACCAGAATCACAGACAAAGTATCATGTTCCGAAGTACCAGCGAGAATACATCTGGACGACAGAAAACTGGGAACTTCTTTTCAATGATATTGCTGAGGAGGTAGATAATGACCACTATCTTGGTACGATCATTACTATAAATTCATCTGCAGATTCCGAGAATCCCGACCTTGAAATTATCGATGGGCAACAGCGCTTGACGACAATCTCCTTACTATTCTGTGCAATTTACAAACGACTCAAAGAATTGAACAGCGAAGAGGATTCCTTCATTGCCAATCGTGTGAATCTGAAAAATAGAATACTTGTCTACAATTCCAAGACGCCGCGACTTGTTCTATCGTCGCAAAACAATAATGATAGTGATTACAAGGCATTGCTGAATGAAATATCACTCTATGAAATGGCAAAAAAGCCGGCTAATCATGGAAATCGCAGAATAGTCAAAGCAAACAGATATTTTCAAGATAGAATCTCAGACTTTAACATTGACCAACTGCAGGACTTTCAGAATAGACTATACAACTCAACCCTTGTCAAAATCGAAGTAGCAAGTCATTCGGATGCATTTACGCTATTTGAAAGCCTCAATAATCGCGGTGTTCCCCTTTCCGCAATTGATATTATTAAGAATAAGGCACTGAGTGAACTTGAAAAAATTCAAAAGAATAGTATTGATATAGCTTTTGATAGCTGGCAGTTGATTATTGAGAATCTTCCAGATTACGATGATCAAGAAAGGTATCTTAGGCACTTCTATAATGCGTTTCGCTATAAAGAAAATGTAAAAGTTCACGGATTTCCCAAGGCACAGCGCACAGGCCTGGTATCCGTCAATTTAAACCAGGGTGACGTTCCAGGGAAGCAGTGACTCCCAATCAC
>JAJXVP010000211.1 GCA_021782055.1 bacterium
ATTGTTCCGTTCTCGGATATTGGCAACAGGTGGAAGGACCGCAACGTCCAGTTCTTCCTGATCCGTTCCTAAGCGAGCCTCTGTTTCTAAGAAAGTAAGTGACAAGCGGCCCGGTGTTCCGGGCCGATTTGTTTCCAGGGCGGTGTCTCGGTGCGGCACTTCGCCTGCACCAGTGGGCACCGTCCGGCAAAGGAACAGCCCCGAGGCTCAGCAGTCGCGATGGTCTGAGCAGTCTCAGAGTTAGAAAAGTTATCGCCCTGGTCGGCCAGGTGCGGATCCTTAAGCAGACGGCTATAGGGGTGTGCCGGTCCCCTTGCCCACACTTCGGCTGGGGCTTCTTCTAAAAGTTGGCCACCGTACATCACACCCATGCGGTCAGACAAATACGTTACCACCTCAAGGTCGTGCGAGATAAAAAACAAGCCCAGGCCATGGCGTTGTTTAAGGTCCAACAGCAACCTCAGGATCTGTCCTTGAACCGAAACATCGAGCGCGCTGACAATTTCGTCGCAAATCAACGTCAGGGGTTCGCTCATCAGGGCTCGCGCCAAAGCCAAACGCTGACGTTGGCCTCCCGAAAATTCCCCGGGCCGCTTATCTAAGTCCAAAGGGTTCAGACCTACCTCTTCCATCAAAAGTCGAGCTCGGGCTAAAGCCATGCGGGGCCCCTGATACCCGTTTTGGTACCTCGCCCCCCAGGTGAGAATCTGCGCTGTAGTGCGGCGAGGGTCCATCGACGACGAAGGGTCCTGGAACACATAACGGGTTACCGGTCTTTCGGAGGGTTGAACACTCAAGGTGCCCGAGGTCGGCTGTTCCAGAAAGCCCATCAGTCGCGCCAACGTCGATTTTCCAGATCCCGATTCCCCGACAAGACCGTAAGTTTCACCGCGACGCCAATCCAGGCTCACACTCCTGACGGCGACGATTTCACGTTGAGAGTGAGAAAAAAGCCCTGCTTCGGCCCGATAGACCTTTCGAACATCTCGTAAGGACATAAACACCTCGGCTTGGTGACTACTCATGAGCGCCCCTCCCCGCAGGGGGCTGAGTAATATTAACCTCGGGATGGTGACAGCGTACCTGCCGGTCGCCTAAGCCCACAAGGGAAGGTAACGAAGCACAAGCGGCATCCGCACGGGGACAGCGAGGGGCAAAGGGGCAACCTTTCAACGGGGAGCGGGGGTCAGGAGGCATACCTGGAATCACTTGCAGCGGGTCTTTTGTCCAATGACTACCCGCCGGAATACGAGCCGACCACAACGCTCGAGTATAGGGGCTGGCCGGTGACGACAACACCTCGTGAACAGGCCCGCTTTCCAGGACCAAGCCACCGTACATCACCAAAAGTCGGTCAGCGAGCTGGGAGACCACGGCCAGGTCATGCGAAATAAACACCAGCGCCAGGGAACGCGAAACTTTTAAATCTGCTAAGAGCCTAAGAATTTGGCGTTGCACCGTGACATCTAGGGCCGTGGTAGGCTCATCACAAATCAGAACCTCGGGGTCATTGGCCAAGGCCAAGGCAATCATCACCCTCTGTAACATCCCCCCCGAAAGTTGATGAGGGTAACTCTTCAGCCGAGTTTCCGGCTGGCCCAGGTGGACTTCTTGCCACAGGGCGATCGCTTTTTGGCGGGCCTCGACTGCGGTTAGCCGGGGGTTGTGAACTCGTAAGGTTTCGCGAAAGGTCGTTTCAAAGTTGGTAATGGGGTCAAAAGACCGACTGGGTTCTTGAAAGATCATGCCCGCTTTGGCGCGTTTAAGCCGCCGCTCAGCGGGCGAATACTCATCAAAGGGTTCCCCATCAAGAAGAACCTCGCCTTCACGTTTTGACCCCGGGGGTAACAGGTCCAACGCTGCCAGCGCTGAAATGCTCTTGCCAGAACCTGACTCACCAATGATTCCTAGGCATTCCCCGGCCGAAACAGACCACGAAACCCCGCGAACGGCTTGGATGGGATTGTTTCGCGAACCGAGGGTCACTGAAAGGTTACGTACTTCGAGTTTGTTGGGAACGTCGAGAAGCGAGTTCATGAGGGGGCCCTCCAATGGGGGTCAGCCAAATCCCGTAAAAGCTCTCCGAGAAAGTTATAGGCCAACGATACTACAATCAAAAAGACGCCAGGCAGAAACAACCAGGGAAAATGCACTAAATTATCCAGGCTGGCCGCATCGCGGCTGATCAAACTTCCCCAACTGAAGGCGGGATCAGTAATCCCCAAGCCCAGGTACGAAAGGGCCGTTTCTCCCAGAATAAAGCCAGGAATCCCTAGGGTGACGCTCAAGATTAAAAACGAGGACATTTGAGGGATGATGTGGCGAAAAAGTATGGTCAGAGGCGGCATCTTCTCTTGTCGGGCATTGGTCACAAAGTCGGCTCGTTTCAAAGAGTGCACCATGCCCCGTACTAACCGCGCCATTCCCGGCCAACTGACAAACGAAAGGATCACCGTGATCAGAGCATACGAGGACGCGGAATCCATTTTGTCACTGAGAATCGACCTTAAAAATAGCAAAAGGTACAAACCGGGAATCAGAATCAAAAGTTCGCAGAGTCGCATGATCAGCCAATCCCAAAACCCACCATAGAACCCTGCCAAGCCGCCCAGAAGTAAGGCCAGGGTCAATGAAACAGCCACACCCACAAACCCAATGGTCAGCGAGATCCGCGCTCCATACAAAATGCGGCTAAAAAGGTCGCGGCCCAGGTTATCGGTACCAAAAAGAAAAACCGGGTCAGCTCCGCTGTGGGTATCGGTGCCAAACACGTGCCAGCTAAGGGGTAAAAAGCCCCAGAGCTTCACAGGGTCAGCGGTGACTCCCCAATGCACAAGGTCGTACTCCCCTTTGATACGAACGTATTGCCGTGAAACTTCGTCAATCATAACCATGCGCTGGACTTGGGGACCAAAACCCCTTTGTGACGAAAACCAACATAGGTTAGGCGGGTGATCCGACGCGTCGGGAAAGAGCCGTGTGGGGTCATAAGGAGAAAGCACTTCACAAAAGGCCATCGCCAAATACATGACCACCAAAACCGTCAGTGAAACGGCGGCAACGGGCCTGTGTCCTAAAACCGTTAAAAAACGTTTCATGCTTTGCCATACCTGATACGGGGGTCGACCAAAGCTAAAGCGATATCCGAAAGCAGCATTCCTGCCAGAATCAGAAAGCTGATAAACATGATATTAGTCATCACCAGATTGATGTCTTTTTGAATTACCGCTTCATACATAAGACGGCCTATACCGGGGTAGGCAAAGATAATTTCGAGGATCAACGAGCCTGAAAACAAATCGGCCAACAGGCCTGAAGCCCCGGTGATGAAGGGGTTCATCGTATTGCGAAAGGCATGAAAGAAGCGAATGCGTCCTTCAGAGATGCCCCGTGACCTGAGCGCCGTGACATAGGGTTGCCCCAATTGTTCGAGCATCGTAGCACGAATCAGCCGCAAGGACCCACCAATTCCCCCTAAAAATGCCCCCAAGAGCGGCAGAGTCAAATGATACAAATACGAACCAGAAAAGGCCCAAAAGTTGCCCCCAAAACTTTCACTCGGATAAGCCGTGACTGGGAACCAACGGGTAGAAGCGGCGAACATTTGCAAGAGTAAAAGCAGTAGAATGCCGGGAAACGCGTTCAGAAACAAGCTGACAAAGCCCGCCGCGACATCCCACTTGGTACCGGCTTTTGACGACAGCCAAATTCCCAGGGCAAACGAGGTCAACGTTAGGAACACTAACGACAGTAAATTGAGGATTAAGGAATTGACCATGCGGGTAGACACCAAAAAGAGCACGGGAGCCTGTGACAAGAGCGAACGTCCCAAATCATGATCCACCAAAACACGCCACAACCAATGCCCGTATTGCTCCCAAAAGGGACGATCCAACCATAGCCGATGCTTCATCGCCGCGATTTCGACCGCCGTCAAAACGTTGTTTTGGGTCATGACCGACGAACTATTCAGAAGCTGGGCACGAACATAGTTATCAACGATATCACCCGGGGCCAGACTCATGAGGCCAAACACACCCAACCCCAAAAGAAACAAAACTGCCACCATGGTCAAAATTCGGCTAGTCAAAAAGGATGCCAAGGGGTGAGCTGCGGCCCAAGAACGCCAAGGGGCGCCCAGGTTGTCAAGTACACGAGCCACAGAGCCAGATTTCTGCTTCACAAAACCTCCCAACGAAACCTTGCGTCCCAGCACCAGTCTTACGGTGTCAAATACACATAATTCATGTCAGGTGCCCCAACGTTATCGACAGCGACATTTCCCCAACGGTTGCGAACCGCGCGAAAAACTTCGGGGTACACCGTATACAGGATGGGAACTTCGTTTAAAATTATACGCTGAAAGTGATCCCAGATCTGTTGGGCTTTTGCATGATCACGCGTCGCATATCCCTGCCAGAATAAGCTGTCTAGCTGAGCCTCCCAGGGTGTTGCCGGTGTCTTTTGAAGAGGGTTCCACAGATGCAAATTCCCCTGAGACAACCAAACATTGTCGCCCTGGGTAGGAAAGTAATTGGCGCCCGACAACCCGATCAAAATCATCTGCCAGTCATACGTCTTTAACAGGCTGTCAACAATTTTTTGAAAATCCAGGGGCCGCACGGTAAGAGTGATACCCACTTTTTTGAGTTCGTCCGCATAAACGTTGGCAATATCGATGGGGAGGTTGCTATCGTTGTTCACGGTGAGGGTAAAGGCAATTTCATGACCTTGGGAATCGCGCAAGCGCCCATCGGGACCGGGATGGATACCAAGCTCGGCCAACAGCCGCAGGCCACGCGCTGGGTTATACAGGTAGGTTTGCTGAATCGAGGGGTCAAAAAAGGGGTTGGGTTTAGCAAAGAACCACAGGGCAGGTTCGGCTAGCCCCCGGTACACTTGGTCAATGACCCTCTGTCGGTTAAAGAAACAGCTCATCGCCTGACGGAATTTTGCCTGGGTGAACCACGAATAAAACGGCTTGTCTTTGTTGCGGGGGTTCTGATTCCAGCTAAAAAACTGGGCGCCCAAGCTGGGACCAGCAGAAAACACCGTATAGTCACGAGGTTCTTTGACAAGATCAGACAAATCTTGCGGGCGAAGGGTATAGGAATCGA
>JAJXVP010000212.1 GCA_021782055.1 bacterium
ATTCGACTTTTTCTCTTCGGAAAGATCTTCAGGGGACGCAACGGATCCCTTGAGAAATGGTAAACGAGCCTTTCTAGAACGAAAATTTTCCCATGCGCTCCAAGAATTTGAAAAACTCATTGTGACAGACATCCGGGATAGTGAAGTGTATTATTTAGCCGGACAAACCTGCTGTTTTTTAAATGATAACGATAAAGCCATTCAGTATTTGGAACGTTCTATTGAAATTGAGCCAAAAGCTTATAAGAGTTACTATTACCTAGGAATTGTTTACCATAACAAAAAACAATTTGAGAAATCAGAACAGTGCTGGCGAAAGGTGCTGGATATCCATGGTGATTACAAAGATGTCCGAACCCTGTTAGCAAAATCTGAAGCCCAATAAGAGGAAGTACTATGATTAACCGAGTTTCTCAAGTCGATAATGGGGTGCCCTTACGCCGTGCCCTCATCAGTGTAGCTGACAAGTCTGGCCTTGAACCGTTTATGCAAAAATTATGGAAACTGATTCCTGATTTAGTTGTGTATTCCACAGGGGGAACCTACACTCTTTTGAAGTCTGTTGCCCCAAAAGATCGTTTAATGGCAATTTCAGACTACACTGGTCAGCCTGAAATGCAAGGGGGACTCGTAAAAACCTTAGACTTTCGTGTTTACTTAGGACTTTTGAGCGAAACCTACAACCCCAATCATCAACAAGATCTTGAGCGGACACAGTCCGTTCCCCTTGATCTCGTGGTGGTCAATTTGTATCCCTTTGGTCAGGTTACCGCCGATCCTTCTGTAACGCTGGAAGCAGCCCGAGCTCATATTGATATTGGTGGACCGTGTATGTTGCGGGCCGCAGCTAAGAATTTTCTTCGAGTTTTACCAGTGTGCCAGCCCGAGGATTATTCTGAGGTTTTGAACCAAGTCGAAAATGGAAAAGGTCTGGTGAACCTCGAGTTTCGCTTAGCTCAAGCCAAGAAAGCCTTTCGGCATACGGCAAACTATGATGCGGGTATCGCCAGTTGGCTTGAAAAAGATTCCTCGATCCTCCCTGAGGAATATCAATTTCAAAACTAGTTGAAAAACTTATTAAGAACCCTTGAGGAGCTTCGTGAATGAAAGATTTTCGCTCTGCCTATAAAACGATTTTAGAGGATTTTTTTCCTAAAAACATGGAAATCACCTTTTCGGATGAGACTCAGCGTCAAACCTTAACTTTTGAAAAAGTTGAATGGGTCGTTGAGGGTGAAAAAAAAGGTTTACGGTATGGTGAAAACCCAGATCAAGAAGCGGCCCTTTATCGTTTAGTGCGGGGGGAATTGCAATTAGGCGAGGTCCGGTGTTTACAACCAGGTCGTTGGTTGGTCTCAGACATAGAAATGCGTCAAAGTGGCAAGCACCCGGGAAAGACCAACCTGACCGATGTGGATTCTGGGTTAAATATTCTCCGGTATTTGATGGATCGTCCTTGCGCAGTAATCATTAAGCATAATAACCCTTGTGGTGTAGCGATGGGTTCGACTCTGTTTGAAGCTTATCAGAAAGCCTACTTTGCTGATCGTGTAGCCGCTTTTGGTGGTTGTGTGGTAGTAAACCGAGAATTGGATGCTGATACGGCGGCTCAGGTCTTAGAAAGCTATGTCGAAGTGGTCGCGGCTCCTTCCTATGCCCCAGGTGTGGTGGAATCCTTTAAATCTAAACCGAATATTCGTGTCTTGGAAATTCCTCGGATGGAGAAATTGGCAGAATTTGCCGGGGAGCGGGTGCTCGATATGAGGTCTTTGATGGATGGTGGGTTTGTGACCCAGTGGTCTTTTGTCCCAAAAGCACGTCTTCCTCAGGATTTTTTTGAAGCTCAGACCAGTTATAAAGGACAAGAATACAAAGTCTTGCGTCAACCCACAGAGGCTGAGTGGAAGGATATCTGTTTTGGTTGGCTGGTTGAGGCGGGAGTCACCAGCAATTCTGTGCTCTATGTGAAAGATGGAGTAACTGTTGGAATTGGTACAGGGGAACAAGATCGTGTTGGAGTAGCTGAGATTGCTCGCGATAAAGCCTACCGCAAGTTGGCTGATCGGTTATCCTGGGAACGCTGGCAAATCCCGTATAATAACTTGACTGACTCTGATAAAAAGAACGAGATTGACACTGAAGTACAAGAGAAACGTGGTGGCTTGCCGGGATCAGTGATGGTTTCGGATGCTTTTTTCCCTTTCCGGGACGGTATTGATGTAGGTCTACGTGAAGGAATTACAGCTGTGGTTCAACCAGGCGGATCAGTCAGGGACTTTGAAGTGATTCAGGCGTGTAACGAAGCTAAGGCTGCCATGGTCTTTACAGGACAACGAAGTTTCCGTCACTAAAGTAAGGAGGTACTATGAGCGATCTCATGAAGAAAGAGAACCGAGGTAAATTGGCGCTGGGTGTTGGTGGCGTTCTAGGGGGCATTGGCATTTTTGCGATGGCAGGAATCATTCATGCCCTTCCTTTTTACCCAATTTCGACAATTCTAGCTGGAGTTCTCGTCCTTTGGGGTGGTTGGCGCTTGTTTCAAAAACCCAATAGTGTGCTAACTGGCCTAGTGGGTATGGCCGCCGGTTTACTGGTCGCTGTGTCTCCACTGCCTTTAGTGGGTGGTCTTGCTAAAGTATTGCTAGATGTCAGTGGAATTGGTTTGATCGCTGCTGGTATATGGACGATTTTCAAAGTTTTTCGCGATCGTCGTTCTTAATTTTTCTTCTTTTGCTCTTCATTCCGTGGATAGCAAGGCCTCAAGACCTTTCCGAGGCATTAAAAGAGGCCTCTGTTTTGGAGCTTCAGGGGCATAATGCCCAAGCTTTAGAGGCCTATCTCAATGTCCTAGCAGTACCTGGTGGTGGTCAATTGCCAGGACCTAGACTCAAAGCCGCCTTGTTATCCTTGACTTTAGGACATTGGGAGACGGCTCAAGAACTCGCAGGTCCACTTGTAAACTCCGAAGACCTCAGTGCATCTCAGCTCGGTTTGGTTGTGATGATGCGCTCTTTACGTGAGACGCAGATGCCACGAAAAGCCTGGGATATTTTCCAAGATTGGCAGGTTAAACACCCCCAATGCCCCTTAACCTGGAACTTAGCTCGAGAAGCTTTTCGTTGTGCTGAAAGTGTTCCCTCTGTTTCGTTGAACGAGATGAATCATTTGCAAGAGATTATAAAAACAAAGTCTAAGGGAGTTTCAGTTTACCTTCAGACCGGTCAAGCTGAAGCTTTACCTCTACCTCCTCCGGTTAAATATTCTCACGACCATGAGAGTCCTTCTGTTCTGCAAATTGGTGTTTTTCGCAACTATCAGAATGCTGAGAATGAAATTCAATTACTCAAAAAACAAGGATGGAAACCCCAACTCAAAAAGAGCCGACAGTCAGGTTTTGATCTGTATTTAGTTCAGATTTTATCCCGTAATGTGACTTTGGACATAGAGACTCTCAAAGCAGAAGGGTACGAGCCTTACCTTCGTTCGGAACGTGTAGCCTCGGATTAGTGGCCATCTTTAAAAACTAGCTTTAGGGACTGTTTCCCGTTTCTGTGGAAAAAGCTTCCGTTTGTTCCAAACGAACTGGTTCGATTCGATCAGACACCCAACGTTGCAAAGTCAGTTTTCCTGGTTGAAGTGTCAAATTTCTAATAACACGACTGGAAGTCTTTTCTTGAGAGGTTTGAACTAAGTACGTTGTCGTTGGTTCGTTCGAACCTTTCAAAGCTTTGAGTTCAAGATAATTTTGTCCATTCCACTGGAAGAAAGAGGCTTCATAACGAGAAACATTCTGACCACGATGCCATTCGACTAAGGGGAATGCAAAGCGTACTTCATCACCGGTTTCATCTAAATACACTCCGGAGGGGCCACTTTGTTGAGTAAGTGCTTGTTCTCGATGGTGCATTTCAGCTGCCAGTACAGTGTAAGCTAGACGATGATACGTACCTGACCAAGAGGGAGTCCCCTGGACATTGACATCTATAGTGTCCATGGACGTCACGGTGAGATTGAGTTGCACATTGATCAGATTGATCAATTGGTTATTTGCAACCATATAAATAGCATTGTTCATCGTCCTGCTAAATAAATCCCACCTATAGACCTCTTGAGCATGGTCCGTAGCAAACGTAATAGTTTTACTAGGGGCATCAATAAATAGCATGGGGTGCAAACCTGTTTTGTTCGTATCTTCTTTTAGCCACGGGCCCTGTAAAAATTGAGCAAAGTTTTGTGTATCTCCAGCATAGAGGGCTTGAAGAGCCGCATTGTTTTGTTCATTGAGGGCGACTGTTTGTGTACTTGTTTTTACATATTGATCCGTTTTCGACTGAAAATCATATGTAGTTCTCAATACTGAGGTCGTGGGGGCTTGCGGGTCGGCTTGTTCTGTAATAATTGGAAAGCTTTGTTGTGTAGCAGTCCCTGTGTCATAGGCTGCAAGGCGAGGTGTGGCTGTAATACTAATGCTACCCTTGAGAGCGATACTAAAAATATTCTTGAGTTGAATACCGTGACCCCCGGGTAAAGGTACTTGCTGAAACACGTCTAAAGTAGGTTTACCATTGAGGTCTACGCCTCGAACCAAAAGTTCTTTATTGTGATCGCCAAGCAAGTCTTGAAAATCATAAGTGAAAGGTTCATTGGCTGAAGCTAAACAAGTTCCTTCCCAAGCGTAATAATACGTATTTCGATTTTGATCGAAATCAATCACACGGATTTCTAAAGGTAAGCTCAAATTCGAACGTGATTGCAAAAAAAGGATTTGTTCTTCAATCGCAGATTGATTTAAGCTTACGCTTTGTGCGCTTAAAAGACGTTTGTCAAGGGGGATTTCTAAACGAGGAGCTTCCAAAGGTAATTTAATTTCTGTCGACGAAGTGTCTGTCCTGTCAGAAGCTGGATGAGCGACATTCAGGACTTCTATATTGGTCTTCTGTTGGCATCCGGTAAAAACCCAGAAGATTAGCAAGAGGATTGAAACGATTTGTTTTAAAGGGTGTGTCATGAAACTCAAAAGACTTTAACCGCCGGTTGAAAGAAGTTCTTCCAGCGATTTTATAAGCAATTCTTTGAGCTTTTCAAGAGGCAGGTCAGGGC
>JAJXVP010000213.1 GCA_021782055.1 bacterium
CGCTTTTTTAGCTTTCTCGCCCCGGCTCTCGGTGCCACGTTAGGTCTGCTTTTAGCCGCTAGCAGTATTTTTGTTCCTCTGGCCTTTCATGTCGATGAAACAGTTCGCTCGTGGGCGCGAACGGGTATGCTTTTATTCGCCCTCGATATGCCCTTACGGATGTTCAATTGGCATGTTATCGTCGGCATCCTTCGCGCCGGGGGCGACACCACCTATTCTATGGTTTTAGATGTCGGCGGGACGTGGCTGGTCGGAGTCCCCCTATGCCTTTTGGCTGGCTTGGTCTTCCACTTGCCGTTTTGGATGGTTTACACTGCGACCCTGCTCGAGGATATTCCTAAAGTTTTCATGGGTTTAGCCCGCCTTAAAAGCGGCAAATGGTTGAACAACCTTACCTACGAGCCAGAAGCCGCCTAGGAGAAAAAAGTTTTTCTTGACACCTGTCTCCCGAGGCTGGATATTCAAGAAATGGGAATTTCATTACTTTTTATAGGTCTGCTTTTTTTTGTTGCACACTCCCTGGTCTTTCTGTTTAAGCGGACCAAAATCCCCGATGTGTTCTTTTTGATCTTGCTGGGGTTTTTAGCCGGCCCTGTTTTCGGCTTTGTGAACCTGAACGACTTCGGTCAAGTCGGCAACGTCTTAAGCACGTTTGCGTTAGTTCTGTTGTTATTTGAGGGCGGAACGCACCTCAGCCCCAAGACCCTGTCGCAGTCTTTGAAAGGAACGATGGGCCTCACCCTCACGACCTTTTTTGCAACCGCCGCCTTAGCTACCGTCGTCAGTTACTTTTTTATGGGCTTTACGCTTTTAGGAGCTCTGACCCTTGGCACAATTTTGGGGGGTATTTCTCCGGCGGTCGTTATTCCTTTAGCCAAGTACTTGGGGCTATCTGATAACAACCAGACCTCGGTGATCCTAGAATCAGCCGTTACTGATGTACTTTCCATCATCCTCACCTTCACACTCATTAATCTGGGCGCAGGCCAACATTTCGAAGTCGGCCCGATGATAGGGCAGATTCTTTCAGCCTTTCTCTTTGCGGTCATCATCGGCCTTTTGGGCAGTTTAGTGTGGATCCTCGTTCTCAATTCGATCCGCGTCATTCCCAATACCGTATTTTCCACCTTGGCCTTTGGGCTGGTTCTGTATGGGCTCACCGAGTTTTTAGGCTTTTCAGGAGCCTTTGCGACGTTAGCGTTTGGTTTTGGCCTGACAAATCAGGTAGAGCTAGGTTTTCACAAACTGCCTCTGGTAAAAAAAGGCAACCCTGCAAGTCTCACCGAGCTAGAAATGGGATTTTTCAGCGAAGTAACGTTCCTGCTCAAAACGTTCTTTTTCTTTTACTTGGGCATCTCGTTCCAATGGCAGGGCTTAGGAGCTCTTCCTTATATTCTGGCGTTCTTAGTCGCGTTGTTTATCGTTCGCCCTTTTTTGACCAGCTTCTTTTTACGGCGCAAAGCCGGTAAGCGCGAGGGGGCCCTGATCTCTGTCTTAGTTCCTAAGGGCCTAGCCTCGGCCGTTTTGGCCACCATCCCGTTGGCACGAGGCCTGCCGGATGGTCAACCGATCGCCAATTTCGCCGTCATTGCCGTCATCCTCAGTGTCGTATTTACCTCAATCATGGTTCTTCTGGTAGAAAAAACACCTGTAGCAAAACTCTACACAAGACTTTTCAAGGCCACCGAGGCAAACCTGCCCGAGGGGCCTGACGAAATACCCCTCAGTAGTGTTCAAAACGAAAAATCTTGACATATTCAGGAAGGCCCCAAAAAACGGGGCCTTCAGTATTTGAAGGATGGTGGTGCGACTCATAAATCATGGAATCGCGAATTCTGTCCACTCGGCCAACGGTCACGTCTGAATCGTCAATGCGGTTGATGGACTTTTGAAGAGTTTTCAGGTAGGCCTCGAGTTCCGTTTGACGATCCAACGATACGACAACGAGAAATTTACCCAACCCTGCCGGAGGCTTGATGGGAAACCACCCATGATCGGGGATATCATACCAGCGCCCCCCCTGAATCACTTTTTGGGCTAAAACTGTGATAAAGCCCTTGGTATTTTCGGCTAAAACATACAAAAAGGCATCCTGATCGGCTTCTATGTGGATTTGCAAGTTCTGCCCATCCCGAAGGTAGTGCATTTCGTAGACGTTCAAGGGCAGTTCCTCGACGTTACCGCCTTCATTACGAAAGACCGCCATTCGCCATGTTAGACCTGCGGCAAACACCGCGGGTAAAAAACCGATTCCCAGCACCAAAAGTAGAATCCAGGGTCGAATTTTGCTTACCATGGTACGCATCCTCCTTTAGGGGGCCATTTTTAAGTGAAAAACATTGGCGATCCCATTCAAAAGAAAGCTCACACCAATGGCGGCAATAAAGATGTACATGATTCGTGAAATTACCAGACTGCCAAAGCGGCCCATCAGCTTATGAAGAACCGTCGAAGCACGCAAAATTCCCCAAGAAAGCGCCATCGCAGCCGTTAACGAAATCAGTGCGATGAGCCAGCCGTCTCGGTCGAGGATCAAAATTGAGGTGACGATGGCCCCAGGACCGACCAGCAACGGAATCGCTAAGGGGACCACCCCCATCTCCAGTACGTGATCGCCAGAAAGCGCATCATGGTGCTGAGAGGGTGTCAGAATCCGTTGGACGGCAATCACGGTCAGCAAAATTCCCCCCGCGATGCGAAACTCATCAATGGTTATTTGAAAAAAGTTGAGGAGAATAGCTTTACCGGTAAAGGTAAGGACTAGCAGTGTAAAAAATCCTGCGGCCACCGCTGTATTGAACAGTTTGTTCCTCAGGCGATCCTCTAAACCTTCGGTGTATTCCAGAAAAATAGGAACGTTACCCAGCGGGTTGAGAATCGCTATCAGTGCCAGAGTTGAGTTAAAAATTAGTTCCCAAGGGTTCATGATTCTCAGAGAGCTTACTCGGATTTTCCCGTTTCCAGCAAGCCTCGGAATTCGTCTTCCCAAACATAGAACGATTCTGCCACCAGCTTTCCGTCATGATAATACCGAACATAGGGAATGGCATGGCTGTGAAAGACATTTTCTTTAAACATGCGAATCTCGTTGAACCGCTTATGTTTGTCATAGACCAACTGAAAAACCTTGACTCCCGGGTAATCATCGGTCAGCCATGACGCCATGTCTACCCATTCTGGACACCAGCCTTGGGTCATGATAACCGCGACCTTTGGTGCGGCTTGGGTAATGCGGTCAGAAAATTCCTTTTTTTCAAAGAGTTCGTCGAGCTCATCATCAGGAATCACTTGAGGTTTAGGCATAGAATCTCCTCGTTGTAGTAAGGGTAGAAAGTAGTCTTCAAAGTACCACTGTCACACAGGATACGGAAATTCGATAATTTGTGAATTGTATCACTTGACAGAATAATGCGCCTAAGGGCACAATAAACTCATCTGAAGAACGGACTCAGTCCTTTCCAGGAACCCCAGCCGGCTACCGAAAACGGTGGCCTCCTATCCAGAGGTGATCTGATGGAGAAGAGAATAGGCGTCGTCGCCGTCGTTATTCAAAATCGCGAGAGCGCGAAGACGTTCAATTCTATCCTGGGCGAATTTCACGACATGATTTTGGGCCGCCAGGGTCTGCCCTTGCACGCTCGGAATCTGCATGTCATTTCGCTCATCGTTGAAGGAACCACGGATGAGATCGGAGCCATGACCGGCAAAATCGGTCGCTTGGCGGGTGTTCAGGTAAGGTCTGTTCTGACGAAAGGAGACACCGATGAACGCCGCAACTCTCTCGAAAACCTTCATTGACCGGGACAAACTCTATTCACTGCTGGACGGAAAAACCCCCACTGACGCCGAAGTCACGGCATTGCTGAATAAAGCCTTAAAGCTCAAAGGTCTTGAGCTAGAGGATGTTGCCGTACTTTTGCGTGTTAAAGACGCCGCAACCATCCGGCGGATTCAAGAAACCGCCCACCAGGTCAAAGAAATTATTTATGGTAAACGGTTAGTTCTGTTCGCGCCTGTTTACACAGGCAATAAATGCTCCAACTCTTGTACCTACTGCGCCTTTCGCCAAGAAAACACCGAGCTTAAACGAACCGTTCTAACGACGGCGCAAATTGAAAATGAAGTCCGCTTTTTGCTCAAGCAAGGTCACAAGCGCATCCTGCTGATCTGTGGGGAGGATGCTGACAGCACCGTGGACGACTTTATAACGGGCATCCGCGCCGCCTATAGTGTCAAAGAAGGCAAAGCCTCGATTCGTCGTATCAACGTCGAAATCGCGCCACTTGGGGTCGAAGATTTTCGCAAGCTAGCTGCCGAAAAAATCGGCACCTATATCTGCTTTCAAGAAACCTACGACCCGATACAGTACAAGAAATACCACCTCAAAGGGCCTAAGGCCGACTACGAAAATCGTCTGTATGTCATGGACCGCGCCATGGAAGCCGGCATTCAAGACGTGGGCATCGGGGCATTGTTTGGACTCGGCGACTACCGGTTTGAAGTTCTTGCCATGATGGAACATGCCCGCCACCTCGAAGAAAAGTTCGGCTGTGGACCTCACACCGTTTCGGTTCCCCGCATTGAACCTGCCGACGGCGCTCCTGTAGCCAATCACGTACCCCACCCCGTTTCTGACGACGACTTTAAAAAGATTGTCGCGTTGATCCGTATCGCCCTCCCCTATACCGGCATCATTCTTTCGACCCGCGAAAATGAAACCATCCGTAAAGAGCTGTTTCAATACGGCATCAGTCAAATCTCGGCGGGGTCCCGTACCAACCCTGGCGCTTATGCCGAAGATGGCGGCGACACCGGCGCTCAATTTGCCTTGGGTGACCACCGAACTCTCGAAGAGGTTATTTCACAACTGATCGACGATGAGTACGTTCCCAGCTTTTGCACCGGCTGTTACCGCAAGGGCCGGGTAGGCGCGGACTTTATGGATTTGGCGAAGCCTGGTTTGATTAAAGAATTCTGCCTACCCAACGGTCTGTTTACCTTTCGCGAGTACCTCAATGACTATGCCACCCCCGACGTACGGGAACGAGGGATCGCTCTGATGGAAAAAATCACCGCGACTGTTGGCAAAGCTTC
>JAJXVP010000214.1 GCA_021782055.1 bacterium
TATGGCAAATGCCATGTGGGCTACGTCGCACGCGATAAAGTTCTTGGCGTGAGCAAAATTGCCCGTCTTGCCGATGTCTTTGCACGACGGCTTCAAATTCAAGAACGTCTAACAGAAGAAATCGCCGGTGCCATCATGGAGGCCACCGACGCCTTGGGTGTCGGGGTCGTTATGGAAGCCAAACACCTGTGCATGATGATGCGAGGGGTCGAAAAACAGCACTCTTCGATGGTCACCAGCTCGGTCCTAGGGTCCTTCCGCCGCGATAGCAAAACCCGCGAAGAGTTTTTAAATCTGATCAGGGCGTCGGGAGCTTAAAGACCAGAGCGAAACTCTGCCTTCAGTTGCTCTAGCGCCTGGGAATACTCTGCCCGCATCGGTTCGAGGTTCTCGTTGAGCACTTTAAGGTAAGTCGGGTCTTTTTCGAGAATAAACTGCGGGTTTGCGCCCGTCTGCTGAGCCAACTGTTGGGCCCTTTGCTTAATGGCAGGCCCAATTTGTTGGGCAATAGCCTCTTTAAGCTGTTTAAGTTCCTGTTGGAACTGCCCCACCAACTGCGCCATCTTTTGCAGGCGAGCGCTCGCTTTTTTTCGGCCCAACTCGTCCAAAAAGGTCATGACGCGGGTCATTTCAGAAGCAGGACCAAAATCCATCAGTTGAATGCGTGCCAGCAGGGTGTCGGCAGCCCCCAGACACCACACGGAAAAATCGGCCTTACTCAGCGCCTTTTCCTGCGTCTTTAAAACAGGTTCCCACGACTCTTCGGCACCAGCGAGGGCCTGGGCACAAGCGGCCTTGCCTGCAGTCGCAATTTCCTTGCGGCGCAATTCTTCTTTATCGACCGTGAGGCCTTCGGATTTTTCCATCGCCAATTCTAAGGCGGATTTGATGAATGCCATGGGTTACATGCCTCCGTTACAACAAATAATTTGCACAAAAAATAGCCCAGCCCCGACTAAAGGGCAAGGGGGTTCAACCCTTCGGGTCCCACCCACCCGTTCAGCCGAATATCATGAGCCTCGCGGGGAACTTCTTCAACCAAGCTTTCCTGCCAGCCCACCCCCCAGGCCAACACCCCTGGCAAAAGTGAGGCTAAAAAGCGGTCATAAAAGCCCTTTCCCCGCCCTAAACGCCCCCCATGACGATCAAAGGCTAAACCCGGCACCAAAACTAAGCTACGGGGCACCTCTCCCGGCGGCCAAAGTGACGACTCTGGCAAGGGTTCACGAATTCCCCAGGGGGGCACACGGTTCAGCTGTGACCACCTCGTCACTTCGTGAAAAATCAAATTGACACCCGAAACCCGGGGTAAGGCCAGGCGCCCCTGCCTTAAAACCAAGCCCCAAAACTCTTCGAGGTTGGGTTCTTCGCCCAACGAGGCAAAGCCCAGCACCCAAGGCCGCTGAGAAGCAAGCCACAGCTGACGAAGGTTTTGACACAACTTAACCTCTTGCTGTTCCCGTTCAAGGGGCCCCAGGGCCCGCAACCGTGCTTTTTGTTGCTGGCGAAGTTCATTTTTTAAGCTGTCACTCATGAAGCTTTTTGTCGCCGGTTTACCACTAAGCTTGAAACAAAACTTAAGGCGATCAGAGCAAAACCCAAGGTTCCCGAAACGATTTCGGGTACCTCTACCCCGGCCGCCCCCAAGAACAAAATCAAAGCTAAGGCGCCTATAGCCCAAAAAGCCCCATGCTCTAGGTATCGGAACGAGGTCAGAGTCCCTGCATCGACCATTTGAATGGTGAGCGACCTGACAAAAAAGGCACCTATGCCCAAGCCCAACGCCATGAGGAACAGGCTGTTGGTTATGGCAAACGCCCCAATGACCCCATCAAACGAAAACGAAGCATCGAGAACTTCGAGGTAAACAAACGAAGCCCAGCCCGCCATCAAAAGCTTTCGTTCACCGCCTTGGAGCGCACTCCCTATTCCCTCGACCACCACATAAACCACCACCCCGGCCAAGGCCGAGACGACAAACCCCAGCTGATGAGCCACCTCCACCTGCCCCAAGGTGAGCAAAATAACAACGAGCGTAATGGCCACGGTAACACCTTCAAGCCGCCCAGCCAGGCCAAAAAGCCTTTCGAGGGGAGCCAACCAATGCAAGGTTTTTTCTTGGTCAAAGAAAAATCGGGTAAACACTAGCAGTAAAAAGGCGCCACCGAAGCCATCAATCAGCACGTGCTGGTTGACAAGAATTTGGGCAAATTCTTGGGGCTTTTGCCAGGCCATGACCAGAACAGCCCCCCACGGGAGGGCACTTACCACCCCCACGATCAACAGAGGAAACACCAAGCGCATACCAAAGACCGCAATCAAAACCCCGACGGTCAAAAAGAACTTTCGCCAAAAGGGATTCATGGATTTTAAGATGCGGGCATTGACAACCGCGTTGTCAAACGACAGCGAGGTTTCAAGCACGCCGAGAATCAGCGCTGTCACCAGAGCCTCCCCACCAGCGGCCCAAGAGCCGCCAGTGGTTAACCCTAGGGCAAAGGCCCCGGCTAAAGCCACCACACTAAAAATTGTACTGCCGCCGAAATACCGCCAAAACTTCACCATTTGCTCCTTAGTGTTCGTGATAAGGGGGGTCTTGAAAGGTTAACTGGGGGTCCACCTCGACACTCCCAAGGGTAAACAATATCTGCAGGTTGACCAGGTGCTGACCGTACTCGATCCAACACTGGCCAAGATCCACACGCCTTCCATTGATTTGTAAACCATAAAAGCCATTAGGCAAGCGAAACCCACGGACGTCTTTAACCCACAAGGTTACCTCTGGTCCGGGACCGCGAACCTCTACCCAGCCTGAATCCCAAACCAGACGATCACACAACGCCACGTCAAGCACGGTAAGCCCCGGCCAAGGACGGCTTGAGGGAACAGACCTTGCCTCCGAATCGGCTAGCAACGGGCTGGCCAGGACAAGGCACCCTAGCAAGACCCAGCTCGGCACCAAGTTCATGGGGTTCCCTTCAAGGTCACGGGTAAGCCGTGGCGGGCCAAATCTTTCAAAAGGATCTCCCAGGCTTCTTTTTCTTGATCGGGCTGAGTCAAAAACTCGTGGGTTGCCCCTTTCAACCAATAGGACTCAAACCCAGGGAATTCTTTTTCGACCCACGGCACATCGTAGGCCCCGTCGACCACACTATCGTTGGTCCCTTGGTAGACAGACCCCTGGGGACCTCTCCAGGGCCGCCAATGATTTTTCCGAGCATTCCAAGCCTGTAAGGCGGCAAACCAATGGGTGGGAAAGCTCGTAATACTCAGGTAATCTTCGGGGGCCACCACCGGGGGCAGGCTAGGCACGAACCAACCGATGAGAAAAAAGCCAATGCCTTCCCAGGTATACCAGGTGGGGTGAATCAGCGGTGCCGCCAAAATGGTTCGGTCGGCGATCAGCGCCGGGCGGCGGTGATAATAGTCGATAACAGCGGAGCCGCCTAACGAATGAGCAACGATGACCCATGGGCGGGGAAAGACTTTTGGGTAGCGGGCCGCCCAGGCCAACCAATCCCTGACGGCGTCCCCATAGCGGCTCCAGACATCGACATCGGCGCGCGGGCCTTGCGACATTCCGTGACCAGGAAGGTCAAGGGCGGTTACCGTCCACGCTTGCTTTAAAAAGACCCCGTCAATTCCCGCGAAGGTCAGCGAGTTGGCTAAGTACCCGTGAAGCTGAAAGAGTGTACCCCGAGGTTTCTCGGGAACCTGAAAAACATTCATCCCCAAAAAACGCCCGTCCGAAGGCAGGGTGAGTACAGTCTGTGTGTACGAAATATCCTTTAGGCGGCTTTTCCACTGCTTCAAATAGGCCTGGACGGCGGGACCTACCGTTTGAGGTGGAGAAGGTCCCAGAATTGCCGGTTGAGCTTGCATTAACAAATCCCACCGTAACGGCGCCGACGGGTCGGACGGCGTACCAGCACACGAAAGGCACAAACAGGCCGTACCTAGGGCGCCCAGCGTGGCCAGAGGACGAAGAAGTCGAATCATAAGGGGATTTTATCACACTCCTCTTGCATAAAAATCAAAATCTATTGCATAAAGATACATAACCTTAGAAACAAGCGCAAAACCTAGGAGGCCGCGATGAAACCCTCTCCGTTAAAAGGCCGGTCCTGCCTCATGATGGCAGACCTTTCTACCGCTGAAATTCGGTATCTTCTCGATTTGGCTCACGAGGTCAAACGCCAAAAAAAAGAGGGTCTGGTCACACAGCGCTTTCAAGGAAAAACCTTGGCGATGATCTTTGAAAAACCCTCGACCCGCACCCGGGCCGCCTTCGAAACCGCCTTTGCCGAAGAAGGGGGACACCCTGTCTTTTTGTCAAAAGACGACATTCAGCTTGGACACAAAGAATCGATTGAAGACACTGCCCGTGTCTTGGGACGGATGTTTGACGCGATCATGTTTCGAGGCTTTCAGCAAACCACGGTCGAAACGCTTGCCTCCTTTAGCGGCGTTCCGGTCTACAACGGCCTTACCGACATGGCCCACCCCACCCAAGTTCTTGCCGACCTTATGACCCTCGAAGAGGCCTGGGGAGGCAAACTTCAGGGCAAAACGTTGGTGTACTGTGGCGATGGACGCAACAACATGAGTCATACCCTCATGGTCGGTGCCGCCCGCATGGGAATGAAATTTGTTATCGCGGCTCCCGAAGTTTTGTACCCCGCCGAAGACGACGTTGACTTCTGCCGGGAAATCGCCAGCCAAGAGGGCACCGAACTGGTAATTACCAGCGACCTTAAGGCCGCCGTCAATGGGGCCGACGCCGTTTATACCGATGTCTGGGCTTCGATGGGCGAAGAAACGCTTCTTCACCTGCGCCGGCAGATCCTTCAGCCCTACCAGGTCAATGCCGAGGTCATGCACGCGACTGGCAAGCCCGAGGCGATCTTTTTACACTGTCTGCCTGCCGTCAAGGGCGAAGAAGTCACTTCGGACGTCATTGAGGGTCCGCAAAGCCGCGTGTGGGATCAAGCCGAAAACCGCAAGCACACCATCAAGGCGTTAATGTTGGCCACCTTGGTGTAAAGACGCTGGAGCCGGGGCTGGCCCCCGGTTGTGAAATATAGTATATTTT
>JAJXVP010000215.1 GCA_021782055.1 bacterium
TGGTCCTGTGCCACCCGAATAAAACAGGTTTCAACCAAGCCATCGCTGAAAAAGCCGTTCAAGAGTTATCCCGGGACTACCATGTAGACTTTCTCGACCTCTACCGGAGTTCGTTTTCACCGGTGCTCCCTCCCGATGAGCTACCCCGACGGTTTAGCTTTGACGAAACGGTGTTAACCTATTCCGAGCTAGTAAAAAACGCCTCGGTTTTCGTATTTGTCCACCCCGACTGGTGGGGCGGCCCACCGGCCTTGTTAAAAGGCTTTATCGACCGGGTGTTTCGTCCCGGTTTTGCCTATGATTTTGAAGGGAACGAATTTCTTTCCTCCCGCAAAGTCGAGCTTTTGGCCGGCAAGCAGGCCTTTGTGTTCAACACCACCGACTATACTCGTCCCGACGGTCTTTACCCCCCTGCCGAAATCTGGAAAACCAATATTTTCTCGTATTGCGGCATCCCCGATGCCCAAATCTACACCTTTTTTGACACCTACCACTCGACCTACGAGGCTCGTCACGCATGGATCGAATCGGTCGGTACAAAATTACGCCAGAGTTTGACTCTCGTATAGCCGAGCATAAACGCCTTTGACGCTCAGTAACTGCTCGTGATTGCCTCGCTCGACAACTCGCCCCTGGTCCAAAACAAGAATGGTATGCGCTTCCCGAATTGTCGACAGTCGGTGTGCAATGACAAAGCTCGTTCGGTTTTTTCGTAGCGAGAGCATGGCCTGCTGTAATTGCAACTCCGTTCGTGTATCGACGTTGCTGGTCGCTTCGTCAAGGATCAAAAGAGGCGGATCCATCAAAACGACGCGGGCAATCGCTAAAAGTTGTCGTTGTCCCTGACTGAGCTGAGCTCCCCCTTCGGTGAGGTGGGTATCATAACCGTGCGGCAGACGGCGTATAAAGGCGTCCGCGTGCGACAAGACTCCCGCCTTTTCTACCTCTTCATCGGTAGCGTCGGGGCAACCATACCTCAGGTTGTCACGAACCGTACCTGAAAACAAAAAGGTGTCTTGCAAAACCACACCAAAGGCCTTTCGTAAGCTTGAACGGGTGTATGCCTTGACATCTTGGCCGTCTAACAAGACTTTTCCTTCGCTGGCCTCGTAAAAGCGTGTTAAGAGGTTGACCACTGTGGTCTTGCCTGCCCCTGTAGCGCCGACAAGGGCCAACGTTTCACCGGCTGGCACGTGAAAGTTCACCTCATGAAGGACAGGGTTTCCGGGGACATAACTAAACGAAACGTTTTGAAATTCGACATCACCCTGACCATCTTGCCAAACGGTTCCTGGAACATCGGCCTCTTCGGGCTCGTCCATAATTTCCAGAACCCGTTCAGCCCCCGCTAAGGCCGCTTGGAGGGTATTCCAAATGGTTGCAAGGTCGTTGATTGGTCGAACAAACTGACGGGAATACACTAAAAAGCTGGCGATCAGGCCTACAGTGACCCAACCCTGCAGAGCCATCCACGAACCGGTCACGCCCACGGCGACAAAACTGAGGTTGCCAATCACGTTGGTAAGAGGCATCGCCAACCCCGCCCAGGTTTGCGCTCGAACGGCAATTTGAGCCAAGCGGCTATTTTGACGTTCAAATTCTTGCACCACGGACTCTTCGCGATGAAACGCCTTAACGATATCAAAACCGGTGATAGTCTCTTCGATGTGGCCATTTAACAGCCCCAAAGTCCTTTGTTGCTCTTGAAACAGCTTTCTGGTCCGTGAAGTAATCACCCGACTGAGAACAATAACCAAGGGGGCCCCCAGTAAGGCCGCCACAGTCAACAAGGGACTCAAAAGCAACATCATCGTCAACGAACCCACAATGGCAATCACCGAACTCATCAGCTGGGTGGTCGATTGGGCGATGGCAGAACTGACAGCGTCAATATCGTTGGTAAACCGGCTCATCAGGTCTCCGTCGGGACGAAAGTCAAAAAAGGCCACAGGTAAGCGGTCAAGCTTGGCAAACAAGCTCGTGCGCAACCCTGCAACGACCCGCTGCGAGAGCCCAGCCATCGTCCACTGCTGGGTGGTGTTTAACAAAGCGTCCAGCAGATACCCCGCCAGCAACGCCAGCAAAAGCCAACCAAGGCCACGACCCAAAGCGTCAATGCTTTTTCCCATCAACCACGGCAAAGTCAGAACAATAAGACCATCCAACAGCACGACGATAGCCATAAAAGCCATCATGCGGCTCTGCGGCTTGAACCAGTGTGACATCCGTTTTAGGGTTTGCCAGGGTCGTTTTGCTGTTACCGGGGGGGCAAAGCGCGCATCGCGCCGAGAGGTAAAACTTTGGCTGGGGTGGTGCCGATCAGACATACGTGACCCCCTGGGAGGAAAGAATTTCACGGTAAACGGGGCAAGCTTTTACCAGCTGGTCATGAGTCCCCGCTCCTGCCAAGTGACCTTGCTCTAAAACCAAAATGAGGTCGGCTTGCCTGACAGCCGAAGCTTTTTGCGACACCTGAAAGATCGTCATTTGCCCTGACAGAGACTTCATGGCTTTAAGAATCTGAGCCTCGGTCCAGGCATCGAGGGCACTAAACGAATCATCAAGAATCAGCAAGCTTGGCCGTCTGACCAAAGCCCTAGCGAGCGTCAAGCGTTGTTTTTGCCCCCCTGAAAGCGTCATACCCCGTTGTCCCACCGGTGTATCCCACCCCGAAGGAAAGCTTTCAATAAAACTCAACGCTTGGGCAATTTCGCAGGCCTGTGCCAGCTCTTGGTCTTTGGCATCGGCTCGTCCCCACAACAGGTTTTCACGGATTGTGCCGCCAAACAGCACCGCTTTTTCGGGTACCCAGGCCAACTGTTGACGCCAAAGCCCCAGGTCCCAGTCGGGAAGAGGCCTTCCCCCTGCCTGCAAAACGCCTTCATCGGGGTCAAAAAACCGGGGTAAAAGCCGCGCCAGGGTTGATTTTCCACTCCCCATGGCCCCCAAAACTCCCACCGTCATTCCTTCGTCAACCGTAAACGACAGCCCCCTCAAAGTCCACGTCTCGGCCTCGGGAAAGCGAAAACTTAGCTCACGAGCCTCAAGTTTGCCAAGCGACTTCGCCTGAAACGTTCCGGTAACCAATAACCCCGACCGGGGTGCTTTGAGGATTTCTGTGACACGCTCGACCGAGGCTTTAGCCCGGACGAAGACCATCAGCACAAAGCCCGTCATAACCAAAGCGAACAAGATCTGCGTGATATAGTTCACATAGGCGATGATCGTTCCCGGCTCCATTTGGCCGCGTGCCGCCAAGGCATTTCCCCAGGATAAAAGAAAAACCACCGCCAAATTGACAATCAAAGAAACTAACGGGTTAAACAAGGCGACAACACGCCCTGCCGTTGTCGAGGTTCTCGACAAATCGTTGTTGGCCTCGGCAAACCTTTTCCGTTCGGTGGCAAACTGGTCAAAGGCCTTGACCACACGAATTCCGCGCAAAACCTCGCGCACCAACGAGTTCACCCGATCAACACCTTTTTGAACCAACCGGAACAGGGGGAACCCGCGTGAGGCATTCCACCACCCTGCCAACGCCACCAACGGAACCACCACCAAAAAAATCAGTGAGAGTTTGAGGTTGAGTAAGGCAGCCATCACCAAGGCCCCCACCCCCAAAAGGGGTGCTTTTGCAAAAACCCGCATGATGCCGTTAACGAAGTTCTGAATTTGCGTGACATCATTGGTCAAACGGGTCACCAAGGTTGACGGCTCAAAGCCTGCATACTCACGATGGGTAAACCCTTGAACACGACGATACAAACCCGACCGCAAATCCGCACCGAACTTTTGCGATACCACGCTCGCCAAACGGTTACGAATCAAGGCCGCCCCCGCACCAATCCCGGCGATCAACAGCATAAAAAGGCCCTGGTGGGCTACCAGATCCAGGCGGTGTTGGCGAACCCCTTCGTCAATAAGTCGCGCCAGGAGCGTGGGCTGAAGCAAATCGCAAAAGGCTTCAACTCCGACAAAAGATACACCTAGAATAAAAAGTCCCCGGTAACGGCTCCAAAACAAACTGACAACCGACACTGACTCAGAAAGAGGCGAACGCTGTGGCATACCCTGAGCATAAGTCAAACCAGGCCCAGGGAGCAATCAGGCTTTTTCTTCGTTAAGAAAATCCTAAGGGGAAATCTTTGATTGTTGACATATTCTATTGGCTTGATTATGATACCTAGCAAATGGACGTGACTTGTCTCAGAACGGAACAAGGTAGGCCCATGTTAAGAAGGATTTGCTATGGAAACGCTCCCTAAGGCTTGGCCCGAGTGGCTCGAAGCAGTCAAAACCCTTAGCCTAAGCGACTTTTTGGCCTGGGCCCTTCGCACCTTTAGCCCCGAGTTGGGGTTTTCAACTTCGTTGGGTCGCGAAGACCAGTTGTTATTGTGGCATCTGGATCAAACTATCGCCGCCTTAGGCCTTTCGCCTGCAGCCCTCGATGTTTTCACCCTAGACACCGGACGACTCCATCCCGAGACGTACGAGCTTTGGGAAACCAACCGCTCAACGTTTCGCCTGCCTGTGCGCGCAGTCTACCCCGACTCTGGTGCCGTTGAAGCCTACGTCAACACACAGGGAATCAATGGCTTTTACCAAAGCTTAGAAAGCCGTAAAGCCTGCTGTCAGGTTCGCAAAGTCGAACCGCTAAAACGTGCGTTGAAGGGGAAAAGGGCGTGGATCACTGGCCGGCGTGCCGATCAAGCGGCCACTCGCCAAAAACTTCCCCTTTTAGAGTGGGATTCAGGCTTTGGACTTGTCAAAATCAACCCCTTAGCCGAGTGGACTCAACAACAAATCGAAGCCGAAATTGCGCTTCACAAAATCCCGGTGAGTGCCCTTCACGCTCAGGGCTACCCAAGTATTGGCTGTGCGCCCTGTACACGCCCCATCGCTGACGGCGAAGAGGAGCGAGCGGGCCGTTGGTGGTGGGAGAAGCCTGAGCACAAAGAATGTGGCCTACACCTGGCCGTCGAACCAAAATTTCGTTTTCAAAGGGAGGAAGCCCATGGACCATCTTGATAAGCTTGAAGCTCAGTCGGTATTCATCTTTCGCGAGGCCTATCGCAAGTTCAAACACTTG